>NC_017553.1:0-280753 GCF_000233595.1 Pantoea ananatis PA13 | reverse complement strand
AAGTACTGATTACAGTGAATACTTTACTGATTACAGTGAATGCAAACACCCTCTCAGCCCTTGTGTGGTGCGGCCTGCGACGATCGGGGATCTCTTTGGATCTATAAGGGATCTCTTTATGATCGTTATATAGGAACTATTCACTGTATAAGTGGATAACTTGCCTGAAACACATATGGCATTCACATTATTCAGCCGTCTGTCCGGATCCGTTCTGCCAAAATAGTTACGTGCTGCTCGTCGTATTCGCCTGAGCGAAACCTGGCGTGATAAAGCTAGCACTTCATTTTTTATAAACAACTTGCTCAGCATTATTCATTTTTCATCAGCATTATCCCGGCGTATGGTGACAACATCACTTATTGAAAAGGATCGAAACCATGACTGACTTTGCCGTGTCACGTAATCCAACCACGGGCGACATTCTCGCCAGCTATCCCATGCAGAACGCATCTGAACTGGAACAGGCATTAAGCACCAGCGCGGCTGCGTTTAAAAAATGGCGAAAAAGCAGCATGGCATCACGCGTAACGGTGCTTCGCCAGCTCGGTCATCAGCTTCGTGAACGCGAGCCTGAACTGACACGCATGATTACCTTAGAGATGGGTAAACCCGTGGCGCAGGCGAGAGCGGAGATCCTGAAATGCGCCAATCTGTGTGACTGGTATGCAGAATTTGGACCTGCGATGCTGGAAGACCAGCCATCACAGGTACCTGATGCGTGGCAGTCCTTTCGCCCAATAGGCGTAATACTGGCCGTCATGCCGTGGAATTTCCCCGTCTGGCAGGTTCTGCGCGGCGCCGTAGGCATGCTGCTGGCGGGTAACACCTATCTGCTTAAACACGCGCCCAACGTCATGGGAAGCGCAACGCTGATGGCTGAGTTATTTGATGCAACCGACCTGCCAAAGGGCGGTTTTAATCTGATTAACGTTGATAACGAAGGTGTCTCAACCGCTATCAAAGATGATCGTATTGCTGCAGTCGCAGTAACAGGCAGTGTTCGGGCTGGTGCAGCGATCGCAGCACAGGCGGGCGCAGCGTTGAAAAAGACCGTGCTGGAACTGGGCGGATCAGATCCTTTCATCGTGCTGGCTGATGCAGACCTCGATGAAGCGGTGAAATCTGCGGTGACAGGCCGTTATCAGAATACCGGACAGGTCTGTATGGCGGCTAAACGGTTCATCATTGAGGCATCCATCGCAGAGGCATTTGAGGCCCGTTTTGTAGAGGCTGTCAAAGCGCTTAAAATCGGCGATCCTTTGAATGAGGACACCTATATCGGACCAATGGCCCGCGCCGATCTGCGTGATGAGCTGGATCAGCAGGTACAAGCCAGCCTGCGTGAGGGTGCCCGGTTGGTGTTAGGCGGTGAGAAAATAGCAGGGCAGGGCAACTATTACGCCCCCACCATCCTTTCAGACGTCACCAGCGAAATGACCGCCTTCCGGCAAGAGCTGTTTGGTCCGGTAGCGGCGATTGCCGTGGCCCGGGATGCGGAGCACGCTCTGGAAATCGCTAATAACAGCGAGTTTGGGCTGAGCGCGACCGTCTGGACAGGCGATGAGCATATGGCTGCCCGGATGAGCGAAGAGCTGGAAGTGGGCGCTGTGTTTATTAATGGCAATGGCGCTTCAGATCCGCGCGTCACCATTGGTGGTGTGAAAAAGAGTGGCTATGGCCGCGAACTGTCACATTTTGGTGTGCATGAGTTCTGTAATGTGCAGACGATTTGGAAAAACCGTCGGTAATCCACGTTCTGGCTTCTGGCGACAACAACAATAAAACAGGCGCATGACAATGCGCCTGTTTCTTATCACTTTCAGCCTTCATGCAGAACAGACAAACGGGTTTTCTATTGCGAGTCAGAGGATGCACTCAGGATATAACGATCAGGAATCAGCATCACCAAACCAGCCCGGCATGGGATCCGGAAGCGTTACCCAGTATTCGGGGCCCTGAGCCATTTCCAGCGGCGTTAACAGCGCAGCGTCAAGCGCGCTGCGCACCTGATCTTCATCCATTTCAATGCCGATAAAAACCAGTTCCTGTCGGGCATCGCCAATCCCATCCAGCCAGTTCTCAGCAATAAAATTCAGAGACTCGCTGTCTCTGGGCCATTTGTCCCGCGGAATGCTGGCCCACCAGCTCCCGGCATAACCATGCTGTGCGACCGCACCGGCCTGTGACCACATCGCCGCATATTCCGGACGGCTGGCCAGCCAGAAATAGCCTTTCGAGCGAATGACGCCATCAAGCTGGTGGTTAACAGCATGCCAGAAACGTTCTGGATGAAAAGGGCGCCTGGCACGGTAAACAAAACTGCGAATACCATACTCTTCTGTTTCAGGCTGATGCTCGCCGCGCAGCTCTTTCAGCCAACCCGGTGCCTGTGCAGCCTGATCAAAGTCAAACAGACCGGTATCCAGTACCTGATCAAGGGGAACGTTACCAAAGTGGCTGGTGATGATACGCGCTCGTGGATTCAGCGAATGTAACATCGCTTTAAGCGTCCGTTGCTCATCCTCCGTGATGAGGTCAGTCTTATTAACCACCAGCACATCACAGAATTCGATTTGATCGACCAGAAGATCGACGACAGATCGCTCATCTTCTGCCCCAAGAGATTCTCCTCGTGCCTGAAGCGAGTCGACCGAACGGTAATCCTGAAGGAAGTTATACCCATCTACGACGGTGACCATGGTATCTAACCGCGCAATAGTGGATAAACTCTCCCCGTCCCCATCGGCGAAGGTGAAGGTTTCTGCAACCGGAAGCGGCTCAGAGATGCCGGTCGATTCTATGACAAGATGATCAAAGCGGCCTTCCTGCGCCAGCCGTTTGACCTCCAGTAACAGGTCTTCACGAAGGGTGCAGCATATGCAGCCATTGCTCATTTCCACCAGCTTTTCATCGGTACGAGAGAGTTCAGCTCCGCCATTACGCACCAACGCCGCATCAATGTTGACTTCAGACATATCGTTAACAATCACTGCAATGCGTCGACCCTCGCGATTATTAAGAATGTGATTTAGCAGTGTCGTTTTACCTGCGCCGAGAAATCCTGACAGTACAGAAACAGGCAAGCGGGGATCGGGTGAGTCCGGTAAGGAATGAAGCGCCATGAGAGATCCTTAAAATCAGTGTCATTTAATATGTTATAACATAACAAAATGGCGGTGATTTTCAACACTGTTTGTCAGGAATAGCAAAACACAGGATCGTGAAACTGCTGAGTGACTATCCCGTTTTCGTCTCGACATGTTCAGATGGGTTTTGCTTTGGTTTGATATGTTATAACATAATATTTCTGGGTAACATTATGTGGTTAAAAGACATATTATGAAACAACTTAAGCACCTCCTTCACAGCACGCTTGCGTGCCTGTTATTTGCCTCCTTGAGTGCCGGTGCTGCCGAAACAAAACCGGTCCGTATTGCCGCCCCATTTGAAATTAAGGGTGCCGATCCCGCTCTTTCGGGTGATATTTTACTCCGCATGGATGTGGTGGAAACGCTGGTGGAGACGGATGCTAAAGGAGCCCCTGTTCCAGCGCTTGCAGAGAGCTGGCAGGCTTCTCCGGATGGTCTGCAATGGCGCTTTACACTGCGTCCAGGCGCCCATTTTCACGACGGTTCCCCTGTTACTGCTGAAAGCGTGGTGAAATCACTTAACATCGCCCGCGGTAAGCCGGGCTTGCTGGATAAGGCACCGATAACGTCGATTGTTGGTGAAGATCGACAGGTCACCATTACACTCAGTGAACCTTTTACACCGCTACTGGCGGTGCTGGCAGAAAGTCGTTCACAAATTCTGGCGCTGGCATCATGGGATAACACGAACGCTGTCACGCGGATCATTGGCAGCGGTCCGTTTCAGCTGGTAAGTTTCCAGCCGCCTCAGGCTCTGAGCGTAAAGAGATTTGAGGGTTACTGGGGGAAAAAACCGGCCATCGCTGGCGCTGAATTTTTATCTGCAGGACGCGCTGAAACACGCGCACTGCTGGCTGAAAGCGGAGACGCCGATTATGTTTTTAACCTTGATGCCGCCAGTCGGCAGCGCCTGTCACATAAAAAATCTCTGCAGCTGCTCACCGTTTCCGTTCCACGAACGGTGATGCTCAAACTGAATCTGGCACATCCCTTTCTCAGCGACCACACCACGCGCGAGGCGTTAAGCCTGGCGATTAACCGGAGTGCGCTTGCTAATGCGGTTTTGCGCTATCCGGGGGCGGCGACACAGATGTTCCCGCCTTCGATGGCCGAGTGGCACAATCCGGCATTGCCCACGCTGGATTACTCACCACAGCGTGCAACAGCATTGCTTACGCAGTCAGGCTGGAAAGCCGGTCAGGATGGGATACTGATCCGTAATGGACAGCGTTTTACGCTCACGCTGCTGACCTATCCGGACCGTCCTGAACTGCCGCTCATCGCGATGGTGATCCAACAGCAGCTGCGTCAGATTGGAATCGATGTCGTCATTAATTCAACTAACTCCAGTGAAATCCCCGCTCGTCATCACGACGGGAGCCTGCAGATGGCGCTGTTCGCCCGTAATTTTGCCTTAACGCCCGATCCCACCGGTACGCTGCTTCAGGATTATGGCCCTCAAGGCGGTGACTGGGGAGCAATGAACTGGCACGACAAGGCCTTTAACGAGGCGCTCGGTACGCTATCGCAGAGTCATGATCCTGCGGTGCGACAAAAGGCCAGAGAGGTCATTACTACGGCTTTCCAGCGCGATTTGCCGGTTATTCCCATCGCCTGGTATCAGCAGTCAGCGGCAGTTAATGCCAGCCTCACCTCGGTCACGCTGGATCCGTTTGAACGCCATTTTGGCCTGCGTGATATGCAATGGGTGAAATGATGCTTAAACAACTCAGCTGGCGCCTTTGCCAGGCCGCCTTCGTCATTCTCGCGGTCGGGATCTTAACGTTTGTTCTGGTACAGGCATTACCGGGTGATATGGCCTGGCGTATCGCATCGGGACGTTATGGTTATGATAGAGTCGATCTGGCAGCGGTAGCCCAGGTAAAACAGCAACTGGCGGATATGACCGCCCAGGGAAGTGCGCTGGGGCAGTGGATGTGGGATCTGCTGCGCTTCAACTTTGGCCGTTCACTGGTATCGGGTGAGCCTGTCAGTGGCGAACTGGTCTGGCAATTGAAACAAACGTTCGCCCTTGCCGGCTTTTCTCTGTTACTGACCCTGCTGCTGATTATTCCACTCGGGATTTGGGCAGGCTGTCATCCCGGCCGTTTCCTGGACCGGGCCGTTAACGGCGCTGCCGCCATTCTCAAATCGGTTCCGCATTTTGCTCTTGGCCTGCTGCTTATCGTTTTGTTTGCGCTGCGTCTGGACTGGCTGCCCAGTGCCGGGCAGGGGAACTGGCGACATTTCATCCTGCCGTCAGTGACGCTGGCGCTGCCGCTAAGTGCCGTGGGCGCTCGGGTCGTACGTGAGGCGACATTCCAGGCTGTAACGGCCAGCTGGTATCGCTGGGGGGCACAAAAGGGTCTCTCTCAACCGCGTCTTTTCTGGCGTCACGCCCTGCGTAATCTCAGCGTTTCGGTCGTGACCTGGCTCGGCATGCAGTTCGTCTGGCTGGTGGAAGGCGTGGTGGTGGTGGAAACGCTGTTTGCCTGGCCAGGCATTGGCCATGCGCTGGTCCATGCGATTTTTGCCCGGGACGTGCCCGTGATACAGGCCAGCGCAATGGTACTGGGGCTGACGTTTGTCACCCTGAACATGCTGGTCGATGGTTTGTGCTATGTGTTGGATCCAAGGGGGAAACGCATATGACCTTTCGTCAAAAAACAGGTCTGGCAATTATTCTGGCGTTGCTCGCGTTTGCCTGGCTGGTGCCGCTATTCGGGGCTGGGGATCCTGTGCAGCAGGACCTGTTGCAGATGTTACAGCTTCCCTCTGGGCAGGCCTGGTTGGGCTATGACCATCTTGGCCGCTCAATGCTGGCCCGGTTAAGTGCGGCACTCAGGTTATCACTGGGCCTGGCAGCGATATGCGTTATCACGGCACTGATAATGGGCACGCTGGCGGGGATCATGAGTGCCTGGCGCGGCGGTTGGGTGGACAAGGTGTGCAACGTATTAGCGGATATGTGCCTTGCGCTTCCCGGTCTGCTGCTGGTGCTGTTGTTAGCGGCTATCTCACCTGACTCGCCAGAAATGTTGTGGCTGGGGATTTCACTGGTGCTGTGGGTCGAGTTTTTCCGCGTGACGCGAGCCACCCTGCGACCCGTTGTTACGTCTCCCGCCGTCCAGTCCTCTTCACTGCTCGGTTTCTCGATACGCTATCTGTTTCGCAGACACTTATGGCCAGCCATGGCGCCCTTGTTGCTGACGTTAACGGTCTATGCGTTTAGCAGTGCCGTTATGGCGGTGTCCGCATTGGGATTCATCAGCGTGGGGGTTCGCCCACCGACACCAGAACTGGGGCTGATGATGACAGAACTTTTTCCCTATGCCTGGGAAGCGCCCTGGCTTCTACTCCAGCCCGTGCTGGTGCTTTTTTTGTTACTGACTGGCATGAATTTATTAGTGAATAAGGATCGGATATGACGGGCATAGTAATTAAACAGGTCGCCGTTTACGCCGAAGACTGCATCGTCGAGCCCGTGAGCATGGTCATTCAGCCGGGCAAACCCATGACGCTGGTGGGCGAAACCGGATCGGGAAAAAGTCTGTTCGCCCAGGCCATCATGGGGGCGTTACCAGAAGGACTCCGTGCCACAGGCACGGTTGAGATTGACGGACAACGTTATGATCTCCAAACCGATCTGGCCCGTCTTCGCGCTCAGTGGGGGCATCGCATCGCGTCTTTGCCCCAGGAACCCGGGCTGGCGCTCGATCCAACAATGCGTGTCAGCGCTCAGGTCATGGAAGGTTACCGGTACGTGCGGGGCTTAGCCAGGAGGGATGCACAACAGGCCGCGGCACAGGCACTCGACCAACTGGGGCTTGCGCATGCCTCTGCGCGTTTTCCCTGGCAGCTTTCAGGGGGAATGGCCCAGCGGGTTTGCTTCGCGGCTGCTCGCGCGGGGGGCGCGACGCTGCTGATTGCAGACGAGCCGACTAAAGGGCTGGACGTCGCGCGGCGGGATGAAATGGGTAACCTGTTAAATACGGCGGTGGCTCAGGGTGAAACCTTGCTGACGATCACGCACGACATTGCACTGGCCCGGCAGTTAGGTGGTGAGGTCATGGTGATGCATAAAGGCAAAGTCGTTGAGCAGGGCAGCGCCGGGCAGGTGTTATACCGTCCACAAGCGCCTTACACCCAACTGCTGTTGGCGGCCGATCCTGAGGCCTGGGCGCCAGGCTCGCGAGTACCCTGTGATGAAACCATCGTGTTACAGACAGAGGGCCTTTCTCTGAAACGGTCAGGGAAGCAACTGTTTCACAATGCCTCGCTAATCTTCCGGGCCGGTGAAATCGTGGGGCTTTATGGCGAAAGCGGCTGCGGTAAAAGTAGCCTGGGGGATACGCTATGCGGTTTGATAACGCCCGATTCGGGCAAGGTCGTGCGTCCAGGGGCTGCCAGTAGGTTACGTTACCAAAAACTTTATCAGGATCCCTCAGCCATATTTCCACCTGACATCGCGATGGCCAGAGTTATCGATGATGTTCTGCGGCTGAACCACGCCACGGTGAAACGACGTGATGAACTGATGGCACAACTGGGATTAGCGCACGCGTTGCTGAACCGTCCGGCTTCAGGTTTGTCAGGCGGCGAGCTTCAGCGCTTTTCACTGCTCAGGGTGATGTTACTGGACCCTGTGTTTTTATTCGCGGATGAGCCGACGTCGCGCCTGGATCCTGTCGTTCAGCAGCAGACGCTGGCGTTGATTAGCGAACTGGCAACACAGCAACGCTGCGCCATTTTGCTGGTCAGCCACGATCTCGCCTTACTGGAGAAAAGCGCGCATCGTGTTATCTCACTGGCTTCCCTCAGCCAGAGCGCCGCAATAGCCCAGGAAGTCTGTATTTAACCGAAGGCAGGGAAACCTGCCTTCACACATGCTCCATGACCAGCACAGCCAGCGTATCTGGCTCAAGCGCACGAAAAATATGCTCAGTGTCGCCCGGGTAGCTGATGTAATCGCCTACCTCAAGCTCAACGGGTGAATCAACCGGCCCAACCTCTGCGCGCCCTTGCGTCAAAATTAAATGTTCGATGGTATTCGGTGAATGCGGCTGTGAGCAGCGTTCGCTTCCGGGCTGTATGTGCAGCAGATAGATATCCCGTCGTGCGCCCGGTGGACAGGTTGCCAGTAAGACGGCTTTGTAATCAGCCTGCTCAGCAGCCACCGTGGGGCCTTCTCCGCGGCGAATAACCTGTAACCGGTTCGTTTCCGGCTCCATCAGGCGTGCAAATGGAATATTGAGCGCGACACACAGCGACCACAACGTCTCAATACCCGGATTGCCGTTACCGGCTTCAAGCTGAGACAGGGTCGATTTTGCAATCCCCGCCCGGCGAGCAACTTCAGCCAGCGTCAGGCCGGCACGCTGGCGTTCTCTTACTAAACCTCGGGCAATGATATCAATGGGCGTGCTCATCACTTTTCCTGTTCGTTAAAATGAACGTATCGTTCGTCTTGTAATGCATATCCGATGTTCATTATAATGGATTTATCGTTCGTTATGGGATTCGATGTTGATGCTGGCAAAAAAATTCACGCTGGATAAAGGCGTTATAAAAGCAATTTTTCTGGTCTGTATCGCAGATGGCATTGTCGGCCTGTCTTACGGGTCGCTCGCCACTGCTGATGGCTTTCCGTTTTGGGTACCGCTGGCGTTATCAACGCTGGTGCTGGCTGGCGCATCGGAATTCTTATTTATTGGCATCGTTGCCGGCGGTGGCAGTCCGTTAACCGCGGCGGCGGCAGGTTTGCTGGTCAACGCCCGCCATCTTCCCTTTGGCATTGCGGTTAAAGACTTAGTGGGCAGAGGCTGGCGGGGGGCGCTCGGCTGTCACATTATGAACGATGAAAGTGTGGTGTTCGGCATCTCTCAGCCGCAGATGGCTCAACGCCGCAGTGCGTTTTGGCTGTGCGGCATCGGTATCGGATTGATCTGGCCGTTCACCGTCATGCTCGGGGCCGCGATTGGCCAGTTTATCCCGAATATTTCCGTCATCGGTCTGGATGCCGTGTTTCCCGCCATTCTTATCGCACTCATCTTCCCGGCGTTACGCAAACCCCGAACCCGCATTCCTGCTGCTACCGGCGCCGTGCTGTCGCTGGCGGTCACGCCATTTGTTCCAGCAGGGATGCCTGTTCTGTTTTCGTTGTTAGGGCTGCTTACGTGGAGATCGCGTAAATGAATCATCCGATGATAGTTGCAGGCATTGCCTTGCTGGCTGCCGGAACCTATGCCATTCGTTATGCGGGCGTCAAACTGGGTAACCGGTTGCCTGTCAGTGAGCGCACGCAAAATGTGTTATCCGATGCGGCCACGGTACTGTTACTGGCCGTTGCAGCCACCACCACGTTGTTCGAAGGTCAGCATTTTGCCGGGATGGCAAGGCTGCTGGGCGTGTCGTTTGCCATTTTTCTCGCCTGGCGCAGGGCGCCGCTGATCGCCATCATTTTGGGCGCAGCCTGTATGACCGCTCTGCTGCGTTACCTGAATGTGCCTTAGTCGCTAACGACAAATTGCTGCATCAGCCTTGACGTAAGGCGCGGCTTAAAATAAAACTAGAACCCGTCAGGGGAGTCTCGCCAAAGAGACTGAGAGGCTAATAGCGCAATGCGCGGCTTAGCGACCCTTAGAACCTGACCCAGTTGATACTGGCGTAGGAAGACGGGTATCTTTGCCCCAGGCAGATACTTGCCGCAGAGTCTGCTTTTGTCGGGCTCATGCTTTTTCCCTTCTTGTATCACGGGTCTCTGACTGTTAACAGAGAGGCCAAAGTGAAAATCCTGTTTCTGATGTTATCCTGTCAGGTTGGCTGGCAATGAGCCGCTGGTCAGTGCTCGGCAGCGGCGTGTCCGGATTGTGTATCGCCACGCTACTGGCGGAGCAAGGTGAACCTGTCGAAATCATTACCTTACCGGACTGCCGCGCGGCATCGCACTGGGCTGGCGGTATGCTGGCGCCCTGGTGCGAAGCGGAAAGTGCGCCACAGCAGGTCGTTGACTGGGGTCAGTATGCTGCGGCATGGTGGTCGGCCAGGGTCAGCGGCGTGGAACAGCAGGGTACCCTGGTGATTGCGCCCCCGCGCGACAGTGCTGAGTTAACGCGTTTCGCTAACATGACCTCATCACATCAGTGGGTGACGCCGGCAGAGATTGAACCTGCGCTGGAAGACCGTTTTGCCCGTGGCTTGTTCTTTGCCGCAGAAGGTCATCTTGATCCCCGGCTGGCAATGCAACAATTACAAACGCGTTTACTGAATGCGGGGGTCCGGTTTCACCCGTGTAAACCCAGCGGGAAAATTATCGATTGCCGGGGTATTCATGCCCGGCAATCCCAACCGGAATTGCGTGCCGTGCGCGGTGAAATGGTTATTCTCCACACCGACGAAATAACGTTTTCCCGTCCTGTTCGCCTGCTGCACCCGCGTTTTCCCTGTTATCTGGTGCCCAGGGCTCAGGGGCATTTTATGCTGGGCGCGACCATGGTCGAAAGCCAGGATGACAGCCCAATCAGCGCGCGCGCTATGATGGAACTGTTAAGCGCAGCCTACAGCATCCATCCCGCCCTCGCCGAAGCACGCATTATTGAAAGCGGCACAGGTTTGCGTCCGGCTTACCGCCACAATCTGCCCGAAGTGCGTTATGAAAATGGCATTTTTTCCATTAACGGCATGTACCGTCACGGCTTCCTGCTGGCCCCGATGATGGCCGAGAAGCTTATGCAACAACTGACGTCCGAGGGAGTGCGATGAAAATAGAACTGAACGGCCTTGCTATTGAAACCGAAGCCCGCACGCTGGCTGAATTACTCGTGGAACAACATATCGATGCTGGCTGTGTCGCCAGTGCCGTGAATGGCGAATTTGTTCCTCGGGAGCGCTATTCCTCAGAGCCGCTTGTGGCGGGTTGTCGTCTTGAAGTGTTATCGCCGATGCAGGGAGGCTAACGATGTTTTATGACTTTAGCGGACAGTCACGTTTTTTACTGGGCACTGCAGGTTATCCCTCGCCGGATATTCTGCAACAGGCCGTTGGCGCATCCGGCGCCGAGATTATTACGGTGAGTCTGCGTCGTGAAGGAAGCCAGGGCGGAGCCTTTCGCGATCTCCTGAAAACCTTAAATAAACGCGTTTTACCCAATACCGCAGGCTGCCACACGGTGAAAGAAGCCGTGACGACTGCGCATATGGCGCGGGAATTGTTTGCCACGTCCTGGATCAAGCTTGAGGTGATCGGTCATGCCGATACCTTACAGCCCGATCCCTTTGCCCTCGTCGAAGCAGCACGTATTTTGTGTGCAGAGGGTTTCCACGTTTTCCCTTACACCACAGAAGATCTGATTGTGGGCGAGAAACTGCTGGACGCGGGCTGTGAAGTGCTGATGCCGTGGGGGGCGCCTATCGGCTCAGGCCAGGGATTACGCAATATCGAGGGCTTACGGACGATGCGTGCCTGGTTTAAGGACGTTCCACTGATTATTGATGCCGGGATCGGTGCGCCGAGCCAGGCGGCTCAGGCGATGGAATTGGGGTTTGATGCTGTGCTGTTGAATACCGCCGTGGCGAAATCCAGCGATCCGGTTCGCATGGCTGGCGCATTTGCGCGCGCCATTGAAGCGGGATATCAGGCACGTCAGGCTGGCATGATGGAGCGTCGCGACATGGCTGCCGCCTCTACGCCCGTTTTCGGCCTGGCGCAATTTCGCTAAGGAGCAGAGATGGCACGTTATCAACGACAGACAATGCTGCCAGAAGTGGGCGAGCAGGGGCAGCAGGCTTTGTCCGCTGCCCGCGTCTTAGTGGTTGGCGCGGGTGGACTGGCTTCCACGTTATTACCGCTCCTGGCGGGCGCTGGCATCGGTTATATCCGGCTCTATGACGACGACGTCGTGGCGCTGCATAACCTGCATCGTCAGACGCTATTTACGACTGCCGATATTGGCGAGCCGAAGGTGTTTTGCGCCCAACGTGCGCTGGCACAGCGTAATCCTGATACGGTGGTTGAAGCACATCCCGTAGCGTTACAGGCAAGTCGTATTGAAGAAGCACTGGTGGATATTGATTTAGTTATCGACGCTGCGGATAACTTCGCGGTGACTTATCTGCTTTCCGACAGCTGCTTTGCCCGTAACCTACCGCTGGTTTGCGCTTCGGTGCTGGGGCGACAGGGTTATGCAGGCAGTTTTTGCGGCGGCGCGCCCAGCTATCGCGCACTGTTCCCACAATTACCCAAAGCCTCAGGTAACTGCAACACCGCAGGCGTGCTGGGCCCGGCGGTTGCCACCCTTGGCGCCTTACAGGCGCAGATGGCGCTCAGCATTCTGCTGCACTTTTCGCCCTCACCACTGGGCTGCATGATCAACTGTGATTTTGTCTCATGGCAACTGCGTCAGTTCCGGTTCGATAATGCGCCTGAGCCCGAAAAGGCCGGCATCCCGTTTATCGATCCTGCTTTGCTGACCCCCGATGACTGCGTGGTGGATCTACGGAGGACAGAGGAAGCACCTGTCAGTGTCAGCCAGTATGCACAGCGGATATTGCCACAGCACATTGCCGGCTGGCAGCCGCCCGCGGATAAACGCATTGTTCTGGTCTGTGCCAGTGGCATGCGTGCTGCTCAGGCCGCGTTGGCCCTGGAGGCGCGTGGCTGCCAGCGGCTGGCGATTATTGCAGATCGGTAATACAGGCGGCTGATTACGTCTGGGCATCGCGGTTGGCCTGATAAATATCGGGCCGGGTGATTGTCCAGGCATAGTCGGGTTCGTTTACCGGCTGGTAGCCAAATTTTTGATATAACCAGGGCGCGGTTGAGGTGAAGAGCAACAGCCGGCGCAATGTGTTAACCACGGGATGTGACTGACAGCATTCGATCAGCCATCCGCCCAGTCCTTTGCCCTGGCATTCTTCAAGTACATAGACATCCCACAGGTACGCAAAGGTGGCGTAATCAGTAATGAATCGCGCAAGGCCAATCTGCTGCTGCTGATGAAAAAGCCCAAAATTCAGGCTGTTTTCAATTGACCGCGCGACCGTGGCATAATCAATTCCCGCTGCCCAACTTGAACGGGTGAGGTAACGGTGTATTGCCCCGATATCCATCTGCGACTTATCCGTCGTAACGGCATACTCGCCGTTATGCCAGTGCTGAACAGGTGCCATCATTTTTCCCGTATTCCTTGTTTAAGTATGAGAGTCGGTGGCGAAAGACCTGTCAGGCGATAAGAGTGCGTACGGCAATGCCGATAAGCAGTAATCCACCACCGATATTGACGTAGCGTTTCAGCGCGACAGGATTGATTTTTTGCGACGAGAAGACCAGCGCCTGGCTGAAGAGCGCTAACCACAGGCTCATTACGACAATGTGCACTGTTGCCAGCGTCAGAAAGGCATTGATACCGGCCCTGTCGCCAACAAACTGTGAAACCACCGTCAGGTAAAACAGGATAGCTTTGGGGTTAGCGACATTAGCCAGCCACGCACCTTTAACGGTAATTGCGCTACCTGTTGTCTTCAGCACGAATGCCGTGGTCCTGACGCCAGTGATAAATAAAAGGCCGCCCAGCCAGAACAGGTAAAGTACGCCAGCTATTTTTAACAGGGCAAACAGCGCGGGGGACGCAACCAGCGCTGTCGACAGGCCCAGACCGATCAGCAAAGCATGCGTATAAATACCCAGCGCGGTACCAAGCAGCGTTTTCACCAGCCCCCTGCGGCCAGCCGTAAGCGCGCTGTTCATCGCCAGCGTGAAACTCGCGCCGGGAGAAAGGGCAATCGGTAGAAGCGCAGGCAGAAACCCTGTCAGGTTAATCTCCATCCGCCACCGGCTTTTGGGAGCGCTTCAAGGCGCACACCAAATTCGTTAAAAAATTATGCCGGATTATAAAAAGCACACAGCTTATTGCCGGTTGGATCCCGCAGATAGGCGACGCATCTTCCATCCGTCTCTCTGACATGAGGCGGTGTTTCAGCCGAAGTGCCGCCGTTTTCGAGACCTTTTTGATACCAGCTGAAAACGTCTTCAGAGGAGGCCATGGTAAAGCCAATGGTACCCCCGTTGGCAAAGGTCGCGGGCTTGCCATTAATGGGCTGAGTGATAATAAAACGCTGGTGATTTTTAACGTAAAAAGGGCGACCCAGGGCATCAATGCCCTGATCTTCGCAACGGATCACAGCAAAAACAGCATCGTAGAATTTTTTAGCTTGCTCAATATTATCCGTACCAACAACCATATGGCTAAACATATATAACTCCTTTTTAACATTGATGGCGATATACTTAGCACACCCGCTATGTGTGAGGAAGTGCTGATGAATGACCATCCCGTTTTAGAGGTTGTCAGGTTATGCGACCGGGCGATATCAGCCGGTAATTATGATGCCCTGATGAAACACTATGCTGCCGATGCCAGCCTGGTTGTGAAGCCCGGAATGACCGTTACGGGTCGCGTAGCCATTCGTCGCGCCTTTGAAGCAATTGCAAATTATTTTCAGCATCAGCTGGTGGTAGAGCAGGGCAGGATGGAGGTCATTGAGGGCGCAGGCACCGCGCTGGTGGTTATGGAAACTGTGCTGCGCTATCCCGATGGGCAGGGACAGTCCGTAGAAAGCACCCGCCGTGCCACCTATGTATTTCGGCTGGAAAGCGATAACCAGTGGCGCTGCACCGTGGATAACTCCTATGGCACTTCGCTACTGGATCCTGTACTGAGTGAGCAGGGCTGATTATGGTATGCACTGCGCGATTTAGGCCGTTAATCCGGATAGCGTGCGGATTAACGGCTGATTCAGATGACTTCAACAAGTTGAAAGGTCTCAAATATCAGTTCCATTTCAGTGCTAAATCCACCGTTACGCTGAAAAAAGCGTTGATGTTCACGCTGCCAGTACTCAAGGCTCAGGTCACCTTCGCCTTCCATCATGGCCATCTCCGGCGTAACGCGATCGAAGCGTGTCACAAACAGCCCCGTCGTCCTGATGACGCAAACCGGATTATCCGCGCCGTTTAAGATGATGCTATAGCCGCCGGGTTGCGGTTTCACGTCATCTTCATACCAGCCTTGCAGAGAACTGCAGGTGGCGATTTTTTTGCCGGTAAGGACCAACGTGGCCAGTTCATTGGCCAGATCGGGTGAATCGCCAAACGACCAGGCCAGCGCGTCAGGGTATTTCGTTTTAATCTGTTCAAGCGTCATCGTCATATTAAGTCCTTTTACAGCAGGGCCTGAATGGCTGGTTTTGGGCAGCAAGTCTGTCAGGCCAGAATACGTTTTGCCCACTCATCAACCGTATCACCACTGCCGATATCGGGCTGTACCAGGCCATTAATCATAAAGGTAGGTGAAACATGAATACCGTTCTGGCGGGCATATTTACAGTGCCATTTGATCAGGTTTTGCAAATCAGGCCGGTCAAATGCCGCATAAGCATCGACGCCGCTGTACTCTCTGAGTCTGGCGAGAAGCTGATTAGGCGTAACGTCTCGGTTTGGACCACGACAATGGTCTGTAAACTCAAAGGCTTCCCGATGATCGGCAACGGCCTGCAGAACCGCTTTAGCCGCCGCTTTACTTTCTACCGATGCCGCGAGGATGTAGCGCACGATTACGCCAGAGTACATGTGCCAGGGCTGCGACTGAAGATGAATTTTGAGTGTCATTTTATCTTCACCAACCTGCTCTAACAGCGCATCGAATTTGTTAAACGCGCGTACAGAGAAAGGGCAGGTGGGTTCGATAAAAACCTCAAACACCTGTGGACCTTGTCCCCAGACAAGAGGTTCAGCCTGTAGCTTGTCATTGTTCATAGCAACTCCCGTTACGATGGTTAAAATTCTGCTTCACTGACTGTGACAAACTTACGCTTATTCTGCCAGGTGATCCTGCCAGCAGTCGTGAATGCAGACTGATAAGGATTAGTCTTATTTCTCATCTTTCATACCAAACCGAACTAAAATTATCCCTTCAGCGGTTCCGCTTGTCGTGCAACCTGTTTAAAATTTCAAGATTGTTAAATCATGATATTAAACACTATTTTGTCAAGCTAAGGCACAAAGCGGCAAGTTCATCTGAGATAAAAACCGCTAGAGTACCGGGTTCATCAACCTGCAAACCCGGTGTACTGGCGTTATATTGCCTGACCCAGTCATTAAGGATTTTCGAATGTCGCACTTTCGTCCTGTCGCGCTGGAACACGCAAGCCGTTTGCTGAACCACGGACCGACTATATTAATAACCAGTCGGGATAGTCAGTCACAGCGTCGCAACATCATGGCCGCAGCCTGGTCCGTTCCCGTCGAATTTTCGCCGCCGCGGGTAGCGATTATTGTGGATAAATCGACCTGGTCACGTGAGCTGATTGAAGCCAGTGGTGCATTTGGTATTTGTGTCCCTGCCGCGCAATTTGTCGATCTGGTTTATGCCGTTGGCAGCACGACCGGGCGCGATCAGGATAAATTTGCGGCTTTTGATATTCAGGCCAGCGAGAGTCAACACTTCGGTGTGCCTCTGTTGGAGGAGAGTTGTGTAGCGTGGATGGAATGCCGTCTGTTACCTGAAACCGAAGCGCAGCAGGCGTACGACACGCTGTTTGGTGAAGTGGTCACCGCTGCGGCAGACAATCGGGTTTTTTACGACGGTCGCTGGCATTTCGATGACAGCAATTCAGCGCTACACACTTTACATCATCTTGGCGGCGGTCAGTTCGTGACAGTTGCAAATACGCTGACCGCCAAAACAACGCGTTAAATGAGGTACAGAATGACAATTAAGAGTTACGCAGCCATGCAGGCGGGACAAGCACTGGAGCGTTACGACTATGATCCCGGCCCGTTAGACGCTGAAGATGTAGAAGTTGAAGTTGAATACTGCGGCGTATGCCACTCAGATCTGTCGATGATCGATAACGAATGGGGAATTTCCGCATATCCCGTTGTTGCCGGTCATGAAGTGATTGGACGCGTGGCTGCGCTTGGCGAAAGTGCCAAAACGAAAGGCCTGAAAGTGGGACAGCGCGTGGGCATCGGCTGGACAGCCAAGAGCTGCCAGCATTGCGATCCCTGCATCAGCGGCGATCACGTCAACTGCGCCAATGGCACCACAACCACGATTGGCAACAATGGGGGCTTTGCTGACAAACTGCGCGCCAACTGGCAGTGGGTTATCCCATTACCTGAAAAGCTGGATGCGGCCACGGCCGGCCCTCTGCTGTGTGGTGGGATTACCGTCTTTAAACCCTTACTTATGCATAACATTACCGCGATGAGCCGCGTCGGCGTGATCGGTATTGGTGGTCTGGGCCACATCGCCATAAAGATTCTGCACGCGATGGGCGCAGAAGTGACGGCGTTCAGTTCTTCGGCCAATAAGAAGCAGGCTATTCTGGACATGGGCGCCGATCATGTGGTGAACAGCCGCGATCCGGAAGCTTTAAAAAGCCTGGCGGGCCAGTTTGACCTGATTATCAGCACGGTCGCCGTCGATCTCGACTGGCAACCCTACTTTGCGGCCCTGGCGCCTCGCGGTAAGTTCCATACCGTGGGTGCCGTACTGAAGCCGTTTGACGTGCCGGCTTTCAGCCTGATTTTAGGCGACCGCGCCGTGACGGGTTCTTCAACCGGTTCACCTGCGCAGCTGCGTTCACTGCTGAAGCTGGCTGGCCGTACAGATATTGCGCCGACAGTGGAGTACTTCCCGATGTCGAAAATCAACGATGCACTGGACCATGTTCGTGCAGGTAAAGCCAACTACCGTGTGGTTCTGAAAGCCGACTTCTGATCCCTGGCGCGCCTTTCTGGCGCGCCTTTTTCCCTTCCCGCCGCCAGATCGGCTAATCTCTGTTAAAATTGAATCCTTAAGCCTGCTGCCAGACGTCTCTACCGGAGAAATTATGTTGTGGATTTGGAATGCCCTGATCGTTTTCGTTACCGTGATTGGCATGGAAGTGGTTGCTGCACTGGCACACAAATACATCATGCACGGCTGGGGTTGGGGATGGCATCTTTCACATCATGAACCGCGTAAAGGTGCGTTTGAAGTTAACGATCTTTATGCCGTGGTTTTTGCTGCATTATCGATCCTGCTGATTTATCTGGGCAGTACAGGAATGTGGCCGCTCCAGTGGATTGGCGCAGGTATGACGGCGTATGGATTACTCTATTTTATGGTGCACGACGGGCTGGTGCATCAACGTTGGCCATTCCGCTATATTCCACGCAAGGGCTACCTCAAACGGTTGTATATGGCGCACCGTATGCATCACGCCGTCAGGGGCAAAGAAGGTTGTGTTTCTTTTGGCTTCCTCTATGCGCCGCCCCTGTCAAAACTTCAGGCGACGCTCCGGGAAAGACATGGCGCTAGAGCGGGCGCTGCCAGAGATGCGCAGGGCGGGGAGGATGAGCCCGCATCCGGGAAGTAAGGGCCTGACCAGAGGCGGCCAGCAGCAGCGTTAATTTTTCGGGCGTGGTCGTTGACTGCCGCTGATCCCAGGCTTGCTGACCGGCCTGTTCAACTTTGACACCTATTTTCCGGTAAACCTGCTTCGCCGTAGCGATTGCCCAGGCCGAACGCAGGGGCAACCCAGCCAGGCCCGCTGTGGCAGACAAATAGTAAGGTTCTGCTTCCTGCACCAAACGACGGGCGATACGGCTCAGCGCCTGACGGTTTTCAGGTGCCGCATAATTCTCTTTGTTCAGACCTTCATGCTCCAGCCAGCTTGCCGGCAGATAACAGCGGCCCGCATGTGCATCGTCCACAATATCGCGAGCAATATTGGTCAACTGAAATGCCAGCCCAAGGTCACAGGCGCGGTCCAGCGTGGCGTTATCCCGTACGCCCATGATTTGCGCCATCATCAAGCCGACAACGCCTGCAACGTGATAGCAATAGCGCAGCGTATCGTCCAGTTGGCTGTATTGCGCTTCGCGTACATCCATGGCGAAGCCTTCCAGATGATCAAACGCGTAAGCCGGGGCGATATCATGGGCCATAGCCACTTCCTGAAAAGCCGCAAACGCCGGTTCGTGCATCTGCGATCCTGCATAGGCCTGGCGCGTTTTCATCTCAAGTTGCATCAGACGTTGTTCGGGCGTTTGTAAGGCTGGCTGCCGGGCCTGGAAGCCCAGCGTCTGATCGTCAATAACATCGTCACAATGGCGGCACCAGGCGTAGAGCATCAGTACGCTGCGCCGGGTTTTTGCATCAAATAACTTTGAGGCTGTCGCAAAACTTTTCGAGCCAACTGCCATCGTTTCGACCGCATGATTGAGTAACGACGGATTATTCAAATCAGATCCTCCAGCATCAAACCTGCTGTCGCTTTTGCCGAGCCGATGACGCCAGGAATGCCTGCGCCGGGATGCGTGCCTGCGCCGACCAGGTAGAGATTAGTAATGGTTTTATCGCGGTTATGCGGCCGAAACCAGGCGCTCTGGGTAAGAACGGGCTCCACAGAAAAGGCTGAGCCCTGATAGGCATTAAGCTGGTCGCGAAAATCAAACGGCGTAAACATCCGGTGCGTGACCAGCTGACTCCGTAAGCCAGGCATGTAATGCTGCTCAAGGTACTCAAAAATACGGTCGCGTAGTTTTGGCCCCTCAACCGTCCAGTCGAGGTTCGCGGTGCCTAAATGCGGCACCGGCGCCAACACATAGTAACTGCCGCAACCTTCAGGCGCCAGTGACGAATCCGTGACACAGGGCGCGTGCAGATAAAGTGAGAAGTCTTCTGCGAGGCCATCATGATTAAAAATCTCGTCAATCAGTTCGCGGTAACGCGGGCCGAAACAAACCGTGTGATGCGCGAGCTGATCATGATGGTGATTCAAACCAAAATAGAGCACAAACAGAGAGTTACTCATACGCTTAGTCTGCAGTTTGTTGGACTGCTTAACCGCGGCAGGGTGCTGGCTTAACAGGTCGCGATAGGTATGAACCACATCTGCATTTGACGCGACGGCTTGCGTCAGGAACCTGCGACCGTCCTCTAAATGCACGGCTTCAATCTTGTTTCCTGTCGTTTCCATATGGCTGACTCTGGCGTTTAACACGAGTTCGCCACCCAGATCCTGAAACAGCTTTATCATCCCCTGAACTAATGCGCCGGTGCCGCCACGCGGAAACCAGACGCCCCACTCACGTTCCAGCGCGTGTATCAACGTATAAATGGATGAGGTGGCGAAGGGATTGCCGCCCACCAACAGCGAGTGGAAAGAAAACGCCTGGCGCAGATGTTCATCTTCGATGTAACTGGCAACCTTACTGTAAACGCTTCTCCATGCCTGCAGTTTCGCCAGTTGAGGTGCGGCGCGAAGCATGTCTCTGAACGATAAAAAAGGGACAGTACCGAGCTTCAGATAGCCTTCTTTAAACACCGCGCGTGAATAGTCCAGAAACTGACGATAACCTTCGACATCGCGGGGATTAAACTGCTGAATCTGCGCTTCGAGCCGGGTTTGATCGTTATCGTAATTAAAGACCTTCCCTGACTCCCAACACAGGCGGTAAAACGGCGTAACCGGCAGCAGTTCGACATACTCTTTTAACTGTTTTCCTGCCAGTGCAAACAGTTCTTCAATGGCACTGGGATCGGTGATAACCGTCGGGCCTGCATCAAAGGTAAACCCCTGATCCTCGTAGACATAAGCCCGACCGCCGGGTTTATCACGTTGTTCAAGCAGTAAGACGGGGATCCCCGCAGCCTGTAGACGAATTGCCAGTGCCAGGCCACCGAAGCCTGCACCAATTACCGTAGTTGGTTTCATGTAGTCGCTCTTTAACGATGAGTCGTCATAATGGCTTGCAATGCTGCTAATACCGGAACAGGCGGCTTGCCGCTCAGAATACGTAGCCGATCGGTCAGCGTGAGTTTTCCCGCATAAAAACGGGCAATTAAATCTTCAGGTAAACCATAAAAACGCTGCATAACCCGCCAGCGTGAATCGGCGGGTCCGGCTAAAAACAGCATGCGATTCAACATGCGAAAAAAGCGCTGCTGCTGCCAGCGCTCGCGGGCAAAATGCGTAATGGCCTGGTGAATTGAGGCCGACGTAAAGACATCAAGTGCGCTCAGGCGGTCGGCCACGGCAACCGCCAGCGGCAGTGAATAGCCGGTGGTAGGATGGAACAGACCGGCACGTAATCCACTACAGGCCAGGGGGCGCTGCTGCCAGAATGCCTCGGCATTGCCCGACAGGGTGATGGGTAAGGCGCCCTGTTCTTCACGCAGCAATGTCTGAAGCTGCCAACCCTGTTGCGCGGCATAGTCGCAAATATTTTGCCGCGCGCGTTCAGGATCTAATGTCGCATTATCGATATAGTGCGTGTCTTCAATTAACAATCTGGTCGGCGAGAGCGGCAGGCTGTACACGAAGCGATAACCATTTTGCTGATCGACCGTGGCATCCATGATAATGGGAGACGATAAACCATGCGGTTGGCTCAATCGCCATTCCTGGCCAATAAACGCCTGGAAGCCCACGCTCAGTGCTGAGTTTGCCGCATAACCCCGCCCGTCAATCACCGCGCGTGCACCGATAACCTGACCCTTTTTCAACCGAACAGATTCCGCATTAACCTCTGCGACCGCGGTATCCATCCACAAGTGCGGGCCAAACTGTCGCTGTAAAACCTCAGCGAAACGCTGAGAAGTAATACAGAAGTAGCCGCTGTTCAGCTTACGACGGCGTGTGGGAAAGCGCACCTGATAGTCGGGCCAGTGATGAACCACCAGCGGAGCTATCCAGCGATGTTGGCTCTCAGTCAAATCATCGTGGTGAAATGACCACGTATGATTCCCGCCCGCCTGGGGTGCGGCGTCGATAAGCAAAATACGCATATCAGGTTGCTGCTGCTGAAGACGCAGGGCGATAAGGCCATTCGCGAGTCCAGCCCCCACGAGAATCAGATCATAATGCGGTTGCATAGCCGCTCCCACTTAAGACAGGCTGACCGGTGCGCATAACCTGCTCAATGATATCGGCAGCGGCCATGGTGCCCCCTGCCAAACGAAGGGCGGTCTGGATTTTCGCCATGCGCTGCTGAAAGTCGAGGTTGGTCAGCAATGAACGCATCTGACGAGCCAAAGCATGGCTGGTGGTAAAGCGGGAAGCACGCTTGCCGATGCCGTGATAAACGATGCGTGACGCGACGCCGGGCTGATCAAAGGCCAGTGGAAGCGCTAAAAGGGGCGTCCGGTAATTAATCGCGTCCAGTACCGTATTCATTCCGCCGTGGGTGATCGCCAGCTGCGCCTGTGACAGCGCGGCTGACTGATCGGCAAAATCCACCACCTGTGTATGACGGCTTCGCGCCAGTTCTTCACTCTGAGAGTCCGTAAGACGACCACAGTGGGCTAACAGGAGCTGACCGTCAATTTCTTCACAGGCTTTCACTATCGTTTTAAACAGCCCATAACGATGCCCCTGAAGCGTGCCCAGCGAGGCGAAAATCCTGGGTTTTTCTGAGGATGTAAAATAACGGGATGAAGACGTTGACGGTGCGTACGTTTCGCGCAGAGGCCCGACGGCATGAAAACAAGCCGGTAACGCTTTGCGGGGAAAATCCAGTTCAGGAACAAGCTGGCTGATTTGCGCCAGTGGCGAAAAACACTGGTGGAGCTTTTGCCGGGGGGCTAAGCCCATTCTGTGGCTGTGTTCGGCAATGACGCGGTCATGACGACGCATTAGCCAGTCATAAATTTTTTCACTGGCAGCATAACGTTCGCGAGCCGCGTCGCTGGTCCCGTATTCGAAAGGCATAACCGCCAGGGGCATATCCGGTTCACGATTGAGAGGCAGCGCGCAGGCGACAGAGATAAACGGCAGTCCCAGTGCTTCAGCAACGAGCGCGCCTGCCGGTTCCATTTGATCAACAATGACGCCATCTATCGCCAGATCGTTAAATGCCCGAGGGAGTTCGCGGCACAGCATATCGGTGGTGCGCGCCATTTCATTGATGAGCTTCAGCATTGACGGCCCCAGAGGATGAGCCGCCAGGTGTAGCACGCGCGTTAACGCGCCGGGGGGATGGCTGTCTGTCCCGACGGCATGAAATCCAATGGTTTCGCTATCGATCAAGTGTTTAATATCGTATTGCTGAATAAAGGTCACCCGATGACCGCGCGCGACCAGTTCCTGAGCGAGATTCTGTAATGCGCGAACATGGCTGTAAAAAGGCGGTGCGATCGCCGCGAAATGGCTCATGCAGCATCCTTAACTGACGGCAGCGAGTTTTTTGTCAAACCAGGCCTGAATAAAATGTTGAGTGGCGTGCCCGTGTTGGCAGGCCGCAGAGAGATGCTCACTGGCAAGATGAAGATGTTGTCTCAGACGTTCTTCAACCGCCCTCGGGCCTAACAGATTGACCAGCGTCGATTTACCGGCGTCCTGATTGCTATCTTTACCGGTGTCGGTCATGCCATCGGTCAAATCGTCCAGCAGTTGAAATGCCTGACCAAGATCAAGTGAAAAACGATGCAGGCAATCACGCGCTTCGCTGGAGGCATTCGCAACAATCGAGGCCATCTGCATGGAGGCACAAAACAGCGTGCTGGTTTTAAAGTGATTCGTCATCAAAATAGCTTCAGCGCTGCGCGGCTTATCCCCTTCAGACAGGTCCTTGAACTGACCCTGAACCAATCCTTGCATGCCGATGGCGTTTGACAGTTCAGAAACCGCCCGATTTTTTGCCAGCGGCGTGAGGCCATCTGCATCGGCAATTACGCCAAAGGCTTTACTCAGCAAGGCAACCGCCGCCAGTATTGCCACATGCTCTCCGTAATGAGAATGAATGGTAGGGCGTCCGCGCCGCAGCTTCGCATCGTCCATGCAGGGCATATCGTCAAGGATCAGCGAAGCCGCGTGGACCATTTCCACCGCACAGGCCAAATCCAGTAATCCGTCATGGCTGACAGCGCAACCCAGATCGCGGGCGGTCAGCAACAGCAACATGGGGCGAATACGTTTTCCCGGTGCCAGCGCACCTTCACGCATCGCGGCACCCACAACATCCCGTTCTCCCTCCACGGGCAATAACTGATCAAGGCGTCGATCAATATCAGCCAGTAACTGCTCCGCAGCATCGCGAGTGAGATGAACGTGTTTTTTTGCGCAGACCGTCATTCGGGCTGTCCTTATAAACGGATACATTTACGGCAACGCGAAAGATGCGGTGCCCTTCAAAAAGACGCTTAATCTGCCATAACATGGTTGGCAGGCTTACCCGTTATTTTACATTTAGGGTTACAGGTTTTTTTTGCTAAATCCACATCGTTAATACTAGTTGAGCTTGTGGAAAAGGTGGAAAATTCATAAACCTCCGTCGGATTGGCAGACCGTGCGGTACCTTTACCGGGTTGCCAGGATCAGCCTGTCAGCGCACGTAATGTTGCAATGACCTGAGAAACATCATCCGCACTGAGCGCCGTGTCTTTCGCAAACTTTACCTGACCATCAGGGTCCAGCACGATGACAGCGGCACCTTCTGGCTTAAGCTGCCAGCGATGTTGTGCCACGCCGCTACTGTCGATAATAAATTGTTGCCATGGTGAGGCTTTTTTACTGGAGCGGATACTGTTAATCACAAACAGACTGCTGCCAGGCAAAGTATCATCTGTATTCACGATGGTTGTGGTCTGGAACCGGTCTTGTGGCAGGTTGGCGCGCTGCAGGGCCGCAATAAGCGGGGCGGATTGCTCTTTGGCCGACAATCGTCCTGCAACATGAATAACTAAACGTGTCCGACCCGGAAGAGACAGGCTGTTCCATTTTTGATAGTTAACCTTGCCGCTATCCAGCCGCATTTCACCTTTATCCGCAATAAAAACCGACGGAAGGGGCTGCCCGATGACGATGTCATGTGCGCTGGCCCAGCAGGAAACGAGCAAAAGCGCCATCAATCCATAACGTTGCACAGTCTTATCCCTGTTTTTAGGATCTGAGTTACCAGCTTAGCAACTTTATTCACTTTCAACTGTTTTATGCCCAAACCTGTTTGAGATCAATATAGCCGGGGGAGGCCTGAACAAAAATGCATCAGCAAGTGAAGATCAGGAGGTGAAAAATGCACTCAGATCGTATGACATTATCTGAAATGGCAGCCTATCTAGGGGTTTCGCAGGCAACTCTGGTCAGGGCGCTTTGTAATGAGGGGGCGTTAGAGGGTGTGCCGCTTCCCGAAGGACTGGATCATCTGCCTCTGGCGCAACGGCACTGGTTAAAAGAGGATGTCAGCCAGTTAAAACACGCGTTGCAACGCGTTCACGATATCCATCATGATTAAAGACACGGCTTAGCATGCATTCTGATTCATCAAACGCCCGCATAATGCGGGCATTTTTTATTACTTGCCCTGCTCGTCACTTTCACCCAGGAAAAAATACCAGAGTGGAATCGACATTAAGCCGGTAAATACGGTGGTATAAAGCAGAATCATCATGGCCTGAGTGATATACATCATTATCGTCCAGTCGCTGAACGGAATATTGTATTGCTCAATTACGCCACTCACCATGGCGCGTGCCATAACGGTTCCCACAATAATTGCCAAAATGACCACGCTGCGCAGGAAATAACGCATCTCTTTACGCTTAACGGCAAATCGGGATTGAACAATCGCCAATGGAGACTGCTTATCCAGCGGCGTGACAACCTCCTGACGTGAAGCACGCTGTGCTTTCCGCCAGCGCTGGATATCAAGCAGTAAGAAGGCCAGTAAACTCACGCCCATCAACGGCAGCGCATAACCGAATGCGAGAGCCAGGATCAGGCTGGCCCCCTGCTGATAGCGCGGTAAGACCTGCCATGCTGCCAGCAGCGTTTGCGCGGGATTGGCCTGCGGTAATGCCGGGCGGCGAATCCACCACATGCGATAACCCAGAACGATCATCGCACATAACCCCGAACCAAACAGCGCCAGGATGAGTTGGTTCGGTAGGCCAAACAGCACGCCCATATGTGCATCCACGCCCCAGCGTGTCAGCTTCGCGACCAGCGGAAAATGGGCAAACTCCACGTGATCGACAATGCTGAAGTCATCAGGATTAACGGAAACCGAATCGACCTGACTTGGCCAGCGGCGATCGATCTCACTCACTGTCCATGCCTGACCGGCACCTTTCGGCTGGCGTAATTCAATTTTTGCCGCCTTGATACCTGCGCTACGTGCGGCCGCCTCAACCCTATCCCAGTCAGCATCAGGCTGATTAAGGATAACGGGTTTGTCGGTCTTATGACCCGGCATGCTGGGCAGGGTGCCGCCCATTGCCATACCGTCCATCGTGGCATGATGTTCGGCAGCCACCAACGGTGCATCGCCATTTAGCGCTGTTCTGACCTGAGGCGTCAACCAGCCAAAATCGCTGCGCATTTTATCAATATTACTACCTGCCCACTGTGACCAGGTTAATCCCGTTACCGAGAAAAAGACCAGACCAAGGGACAGGACTAAGCCGAGCGTAATATGCCAGGAACGCGTTAATAAAAAGCCAGAACGCGGCTGTCTGACTTTGCGCCGCGGACGCGTCCCCAGCCACAGCAGAATGCCACCCAGTGCCGCAACCCATAACCATGACGCCGCCAGTTCGCTGTAATTACGGCCAACATCGCCCAGCAGCAGACCGCGATGAACCTGATCGAGCCACATGCGAAGAGGTAATACGCCGCTGGTGCCATAAACCGTCATGTCCCCTTTTACAGCGAGCGTATAAGGGTCGATAAAAACAGAACGCGATTCTGAAGGGCCTGACTGCGGCTCTGAAAACTGCACACGCGTCGTGTCGTGTTCGCCCGGAGCGGGCCTTACGGCATAAATCCGGGCATTACCGGCATAACGCCTGGCCGCACTAATTTGATCGGAAAGCGGCTTTGCAGTGCCCTGGGCGTTGGTGGTGAGAGCATCTTTATAAATCAGGTTCTCTAACTGCGGCGTGATGACATACAGCGTGCCGGTTAATGCCGCAACAAAAATAAAGGGCGCAATAAACAGGCCAATATAAAAATGTAAACGACGAAGAACATTCAACATCGCCCCGCGTTGAGGAAGATTGTTTTCCCGTGAAAAAGTCATAGCGATTCCATATTTTCAGAATACCGGGCTTTTCCTCCTGCGCCATGGCGTAAGAAGAAAAGATCACATCGAGGAAATAAACAACCGGGGCAACGGTGGTGCGCGGGGTCGATAAATACCGTTCAGGCGCGGTAACGCCAGGCGCGCAATGTGCCGGGGCGGAGGAGCGCGACAGGTCAGGCAGATCAACCAGATGAAAGGAATAAATACCCACAACATTAACGGAACATGCACCAGCAGATCGCAATAACCGCAGGCGAGGCCGTCGTTCATCATACTGTGATCGGTCATCGCCATATCGCTGTGATGATCCATCATCGGCATATCCGCACTCATGCCTGACATCGTCATCGCATCATGGCGTTCAGCAAGATTTTTTGATACCACAGGTGCAATAAACAACAGCATTACAGCCAGTATCGCAATACAGGCGCTCAGTCGTTGTTGTTTACAGCGGGTGGATTTCATCATCAGAACAGGATAGTTATTCACAATTTCAGGGCGGCAGTGTAACGCGACGGAGATAAAAGGGTTAAAAAAAATGACATTTAAGCCATCGAAAGTCGCACCTTTTGAACACATTCACTCAAATTGGCTTTGAAGTTAACTTTATCGTTACTCATGCCGTACATTTAAATAACATTATTTGTTGGTGATATCGTAATAAAGGAGATCTAATGAAAATCGTAACACTCGATGGCGACACATTGCCCGTGCCACCGACTCAGCCCGCCTGGTGTAGTGACTGGCAATTTCGAACGGACACGGCCGAAGACGAGATCGTTACAGCGCTAAAGGGGGCGACCATTGCCATCACCAACAAGGTGCCCTTACGTGCGGCGACGCTGGCACAGCTCCCCGACCTGCGATACATCTGTGTCACGGCAACGGGCTATGACTGCATTGATATTGCAGCCTGCAAAGAACGTGGCATTGTGGTGAGCAACATTCCGGGTTACTCAACGCAAAGTGTTTCGGAAGGCGTGATAGCCTTTATTTTTGCCTTGCGGCGCCAGATCGTGGAATACGCCAACAGCACGCGTCACTCCTGGCCTGAATCCTCTCATTTTTGCCTGCACCGGGCGCCGATTCAGGATATTGCTGGCGCAACGCTGGGTATTGTTGGAAAGGGCGACATCGGCAGCGCAGTCGGCAGGCTGGCACAGGCCTTGGGAATGCGTGTGCTTTATGCCGAACGCAAAGACAGCAGCAGGATCCGTGACGGCTATGTCAGCTTTGATGCGATGCTGGCCTCCAGCGATATCATTTCACTGCACTGCCCTCTTAGCGAGCAAACCCGTCATCTGATCGATCGCGAGACGCTGGAAAAGATGAAACCCCAGGCGTTACTGATTAACACCGCGCGGGGCGGCTTAATTCACGAGGCGCAACTGGCAGATGCCCTGCGGAATGGCACCCTTGCCGGTGCAGCGCTGGACGTTCTCAGCAGTGAACCCCCTGCGCGGGATCATCCTCTTCTCCAGCCCGATATCCCCAATCTTCTCCTGACACCGCACATTGCCTGGGCGAGTAACAGCGGCATGCACAATCTGCTTCAGGGACTCATGGTGAACCTGGCGGGATTTGAGCAAAACCGGCCCGTGAATGTCGTGAGCTGAATCAGAATATCGAACGACCGAGTTTGTCAGTCAGGCACTCCAGCGCGGCGGTGCCGGCTAACGAATTGCCCGCGCTATCCAATCCGGGTGACCAGACCGCGATGCTCATTTCACCAGGAATGACGGCAATGATACCGCCGCCAACCCCGGATTTGGCGGGCATGCCCACCCGCCAGGCAAATTCGCCAGCCCCGTCGTACATACCGCTGGTAATCATTAGCGCATTGATCTGCCGCGCCTGGCGGGACGAAATCAGGGACGCGCCATCCAGGGTTTTTCCCTGATTAGCCAGATAAATAAAACTGCGAGCCAGTTCAATACAGTTCATGGACAATGAGCAGTAGTGAAAATAAGTCTGCATAACGCTGGTGACGTCGTTGTCAAAATTACCAAATGACTTCATCAGCCAGGCGATAGCCGCGTTGCGGGCAGAGTGTTCGTATTCAGAACGGGCGACGTGACGATCGTACTGAATATCCGATTGCTGACTGAGCTGACGGATTATTTCCAGCATACGCTGACGCGGTGCTGTCAGCCGGGTTTCAAGCAAATCGCAGATCACCAGCGCCCCGGCGTTAATAAAGGGATTACGGGGTTTTCCCTGCTCCAGTTCAAGCTGAACCAGCGAATTAAAAGGCTGACCGGAGGGTTCTTTACCCACTCGCCGCCATATCTCCGCATCCTCATAACGCGTCAGCGCGACGGTGAGTGAGAGCACTTTCGAAATGGACTGGATCGAAAAACGAGTTTCAGCATCGCCTGCCTGAAAAACTGTGCCATCACGTAAACAGACCGCTATACCCAGATGGTCGGCCGCGACGTCAGCCAGCGCCGGAATGTAATTAGCGACTTTGCCCTGATGAACTAACGGACGGACCTGCTCAAGAACGGCTTCAAGCAGTGAATTACTGAGAGTGGTCACACACGCGTCTCCAGAAAGATCGTTGATGGCGCAGGATGATGAGCGTCCTCAGGCTGCAAATCAATGGCTTGCAGATAAAATTGCCAGAGGAGGCCTGAAATTTTATCAGGCGTGATGATTACCCTACATCATCCCTTATGCAGCAGCAGGTTGCTGATTTAGTAAAATTCGGAGATAAATAAAAGCGAGGAATTATGGCGGGGATGCGATAACCTCTGGATTTAATTTGCATTGTTGGTGCTGTTCAGCACGCTAATTTTGAGGTCAGGCATGCGCGCTTTTGTCTCAAACCGACCCGGTCTTTTTCGCCCCCGTCGGCTACGGTTGTTGCAATATCTTATTCGGCGAGATAAAACGCCGGTTGCCTTATTACTGCTCGCCGCGCTGGTGGGCGTATTAACAGGCCTGACGGCGGTGGCATTCGACAGAGCGGTAAGCTGGGTCATACATTCCCGCCTCCACTGGCTGAGCCAGTTTGAAAACAATGCCTTGTTAATGGGCTTGTTTGCCTTTATTTTTTCCGCAGGGCTGGCAGCATCAGGCTATTTTCTTGTCAGGCGATTTGCGCCTGAAGCGGGTGGATCGGGCATTCCTGAAATAGAAGGTGCGCTGGAGGAGTTAAGGCCCGTACGCTGGTGGCGAGTTTTACCGGTGAAGTTCGTTGGGGGGCTGGGCGCGCTGGGCTCGGGCATGGTGCTTGGGCGAGAAGGGCCGACAGTTCAGATTGGCGGTAACATTGGACGCATGTGTCTGGATATCTTCCGCATGCGGTCTTCTGAATCCCGTCATACTATTCTGGCTACCGGTGCTGCTTCTGGCCTGGCCGCCGCCTTTAATGCCCCGCTGGCAGGCATTCTGTTCATCATTGAAGAAATGCGCCTGCAGTTTCGCTTTAGCCTTATTTCTATCAAAGCCGTGTTTGTTGGGGTCATTACCTCAAGCATTGTTTTTCGCGCGCTGAACGGTAACGAACCCATCATTAACATCGGGCAACTGAAAGATGCGCCGATACAAACCCTGTGGTTATATTTGCTGTTAGGGATTCTATTTGGTGGCTGCGGTGTGGCCTTTAATCGTCTGATATTCACGCTGCAGGATCTGTTTCAGACTCTTCACAAGGGCCAAACCTCGCGTTGGGTGCTGGGCGGTGCAGTGTTGGGCGGATTATGCGGTCTGCTGGGGCTGGTACTGCCTCAGGCCGTCACTGGCGGTATTACGTTAATTCCCGACTTTTCAGCCGGTACATATACCTCCGCCGCTTTACTCTCCCTGTTTTTTCTTCGCGCGCTGACTACCTTGCTGTGTTTCGCATCCGGGGCGCCAGGCGGTATTTTCGCGCCGATGCTGACGCTCGGCACATTACTCGGCATCAGCGTCGGTCAACTCTGTGTTGCGATGTTTCCGGCGTATCATCTTGAAGCGGCAACTTTTGCCGTTGCGGGCATGGGAGCGTTATTTGCGGCTTCGGTACGCGCACCCTTGACCGGCATTATTCTGGTGCTGGAGATGACGAATAATTATCAGCTTATTCTGCCAATGATTATTACCTGTCTTGGGGCTACCCTGTCCGCGCAATATTTCGGCGGAACGCCGTTGTATTCAACGCTTCTCGCCCGGACTCTGGCAAAGCAGCAACAAAGTGAGGCGGAGGCCAATGCAACGCACGATCGGGCCTGAGTGAGTGGAGCAGGGCGAAACTGCACTGATATTAACGCCGGGAATCTGGCCTGAGGTCGGACGGCAATCATTCTTGAAACGGGTCAGCGAGCTGAAATCAGTGGTTTTTTCCACTATGCAGTCCTTTAACCAATCCATACCGGTTGAAGAGCAACTGCGGGCATTGTCACAACATCCTGCGGGCGAACCTTTACCTGCCGCTGCCCGGTCTCAACTGGAAATGCACCTGAAGCAACTGACGGCCCGTTATGCTGAAATAACACACCAGGGTTCACAATAAAGGTGGGGTAAAAACTTCACGAGGTTCAGTCTGTTACCCTACGATTTTCCCTTTCGGTAGCGGGCGATCGCGCGCTGCCAAAACAGGTATCTTGCGACGTCAGCAAGTCAGTGAGTGCGGTGTATGACAAAAGGCGTCTATCGGAACGGCACGCTGTGGCGATGATTGCAGCCATCGCTTGCAAGAAAAAGCGGGTTTTGCAGAACAGTACAGGGCAGCGGTTGCGCCAAGGGAAGGTTATGCAAAATTGTCTGGTGAAGGTGTCTTATTGCAGTGTGAAGACCGCCCAGCAGGTAGCGATGTATCTGACCTACAGGAGAGAAATTTCAAAATAGCGCGAACATTAATGCTACCGGAAAACTCATAGGCCAGGTTGCACCAACCAGAAAAGCACTCAACAGTTTGATGCTGAGCTTGTCTTTGGCGATAAAGAAGGTGATGAGTGCCGCTACCGAGGCAACAATGCCATAGAAGACCAGCATGTGTTGATAAAGTGTCATTTTTGCCTCAATACCTGTTTAAATGTTTGATGCAGATCATGCGGATTTTTGTGATTCAGATCAAGTATCAGGCCTTTTGTGTAAATAAAAAAAAGGCGTCAGACCGGTTTGCTACCGGCAATCTGGCGCTAAATACTGGCGATTTCACCCTGAAAGATGACAGTAAAATAAGCCTTATTCCCCTTCACAGGCCGATCCTTAAGGCCTGTCGCCCCTGGCGAACTGCCGTTTTTATTTCTCTTCTCCTCTCTTCTGTGGGCTCCTGTCTCACTTCTCTGTCGGGTTTTGAGACATATACTGTTTCACTGTGGATTGGATGAATTTCGCTCTCGTCCCAGGATAACCTCTCGATAACACAGGAGTATCAGGTGAAAAAATTTCCTTATCTGTTGTTAATCTTTTTATGTCCTGCTGCATTGGCTTTAACCCTGCAGTCGAAAGACTTCAGCGATAATGGCTTGTTAGATAAAAAATTTGCCGGTGCGAATAAAAGTAATGCGGCCTGTACCGGCGAAAACGTATCACCCGAACTTAACTGGTCAGAGAGTCCGGCCGGTACCAAAAGCTTTGCCTTACTGATGACCGATCCCGTGGGGGCTAAAGGTCTCGGGGTGAGTCATATGGTGGCTTACAACATTGCTTCTGAACGCAGTGCTTTTGCTCAGGGTGAACTGACAACGGGGAAAGGTTACACGGGTGGGAAAAACTCACCGGGCACCGCCCATTACTACGGCCCCTGTCCGCCTGTCGGTTCAGGCATTCACCACTATAACTTCGTGCTGATTGCCACGGATCTTGCACCCTCTGCGCTTGAACCGGGTTTGACTCATGACGAGCTGTTGAAGAAACTCAAAGGACATGCCCTGGGTGCGGCCAGCACGGTGGCCCGGTTTGGTAATGACTAGACTGAATGTACACATAAAAAAAACACCCTGCGGACAGGGTGTTTTGGATGAAAACGGCGGGTTATTTCGCGTCAGCTGGCGCGGGTCGATCGGATTCAGCCTTTCTGTCCATTTTATTAATCAGGCTTTGGGCTTCGGCTTCGCTTGCGACAGCAGGAGAAGAGCCGGTTAAGGGCTTACGGGCCGTTTCACGTACCGTCAGAATCGTCAGTAATCCCACCACCCCTGCAACCATCATGTAGTACGCCGGCATCATGGTATTTTGCGTGGTATCAACCAGCCATGCGGTAAGTAAAGGCGTGGTGCCGCCAAACAGTGAAACCGAAAGATTGAAGCCGATCGCCAGTGCACTGTAACGAATATCAGTGGCAAAAAGCGCGGGTAGCGTTGAGGGCATGGTGCCACTGAAGCAGGTGTGCAGAATACCCAGTATGAGCAGGCCGGCAAAGACTGCCCACATATTATGTGAACCGATCAACATAAAGCTGGGGATAGCGAGCAGGATCAGGCCCACTGCACCGAAACCAATCACCGGGCGACGACCAATTCGATCGGTCCAGCGGCCCCACATCAGCGTTAACGGCATCATGACAAACATCACGATCATTACCAGCAGCAGCCCGCTGAGCTCAGGTAAACCCAGTACGCCGGTAAGATAGCTGGGCATATACGAGGTCAGCATGTAGTTGGAAACGTTAAACAATAAGACCAGCCCGATACACTTCATCATGGGCACGCGGTGCTTACTTAACATCTTGAAGAGCGTCAGGCGCGGTTTACTCTGCTCCAGCTCCTCCTGCTTCTGCATATGTTGTTTAAAAGCCGGTGTTTCCTCGAGTTTCAAACGCACATACAGGCCGAACAAGCCAAGGGGCGCGGCAATAAAGAAGGGCACGCGCCAGCCCCAGGACATCATGGCTTCTGATGAGATAAAGCTCGTCATTACGGTCACCAGACAGGCACCCAGCAGGTAGCCGCCTAATGTACCGAACTCCAGAAAGCTTCCCATAAAACCACGACGTTTATCTGTCGAATACTCTGCGATGAAGGTTGCTGCACCGCCGTATTCGCCACCGGTAGAGAATCCCTGAACAAGTCGGGCCACTAGCAGCAGGATGGGTGCCATGATGCCGATTGAGCCATAGGATGGAATGATGCCGATGCAAAATGTGCCTATCGACATCATGATCATGGTGATAGCCAGCACTTTCTGACGTCCGATTCGGTCACCCAGCGGACCGAATACCAGACCGCCCAGTGGGCGGACTAAAAACGCCGCTGCAAAGGTACCAAAGGTCGCGATCAACTGAATTGCCGTATTGGCATCGGGGAAAAAGACCTTACCAATGATAACAGCCAGGTAGCTGTAGACGCCAAAGTCAAACCACTCCATGGCATTACCCAATGCGGCGGCACCGACAGCGCGTTTTAACATGTCATTATCGATAACGGTTATGTCATCAACCGTGAGTTTTTTTTGCTTTTTATTCCAGAAATGTTTTTTAGGCCTGGGTGACGATGAACGGTTTGTATCCATATTTTCCTCAAACTACTTAAATGAAGACGACCTATAGCTTTCGCAGCCAGTCAGCGAGGTTAACGGAAATAAAGGAAGAGAAAGCTATAAGAGGCCAGTGACATTAATGATAGAGCGTTCTTAACCGCAGCGAGAGAACATAGTACATGAATGTAATTTTTTGCAAGTAATCAGGAAAAAAGAGTGATTAATAAGTGAGATAGGTATAAATCATTTTTTACCTTTGTTTACATTTTGGCACATCTGATGGTGCCTGAGTCCCTTTTAAACGGCATTCAGGATGGCGGATTCGCCTATTGCATGCGGTATTCAGGGGCAAACCAGAATCCGCCAGCGTGAGATTGCTGGCAGATTACCCTTAATTATGCCGGTTCAGCCGCCGGCGTTCGTCCGGTGCTCCACCACAGCAGTAAGGCCACCAGGGCGATACAACCCAATGCGCTAAAGGCAATACTGTAGGAATAGCGAGCCACAATCAGCCCCGTCATCGCCGGGCTCATGGAGGCGCCTACGCCTTGCATTAGCATCACCACACTCTGACCCGCATTAACGTGCCCGCTGCCGCGCAGCAGGGAGACAATGTAGCCCGGCACGGCAACGCCCAGTATTCCTGCCGCAATGCCATCAAGCACCTGGACTGGAATAACGAATAGCGTCTCTGGAAATTCTGCCGCAATAAGCGCCCGAAGCGGCATCATTAACAGGGCCGTCATGATCAAATAGCGATAGCCAATTTTATCCACACGGCGTGAAACGTAAATCGCGACAGGGATCATCACCAGCTGAGAAATAACAACCGTTGCCGCAGCATACAAACCGGGATCGACCGCATCTGGCCCGGTTGATGAGGCAACGCGCATACTCAGCATGGGCAACAGTGCGGCGTTGGCCAGATGAAACAGCAGTAAAGTCAGACCGGTTACCAGCAGTGCGGGTTTGCGCGCCAGGATCCACAGGCTCAGCGTCGGCTTTTGAGACTGATTGTCTTCTAATCCGCGCGCAACCTCATGATTGATATCCTCTCCACGTATTGCCAACGTCGCGATGGCGGCAAAGACGGCCATTATCATCATTAAAATGAAAACGGCGCCGAGCCCCCATTTCCAGGCAGCGAATCCTGCCAGTACAGCCGCCAGAGTGTTTCCGGCATGGTTGTAAGCCTCGTTCCGCCCCATCTGGTGGTTGAACCCTTTTTGCCCCGTCAGGCCCAGCGTTATCCCTGCTACGGTCGGGCCAATAAAGGCGGCAGCAATACCGGCAACGATCTGTGAAATGATCGCCGTCCAGGACTGGTTGCTGTACCAGAGTAATAAGGTCGCAACGGTAATCACGATGCATCCTGTCAGGATGACAAGACGTTTATAGCGCGTTGCATCCGCTACCACGCCTGCGGGCAACGTTGAGAGGAGCCCTGCAATGCCGCCTGAGGTCATGACCAGGCCTATTTCATCCGGGCTCCAGTGGCGTTCTGTCAGAAAAATACCTAAAAATGGTCCCAGACCGTCTCTGACGTCGGCCAGAAAAAAACTCATCAGACACAGTGCCTGAAGTGACCGTTGTGACATGTGATTTTCCCTGTAGCAATAGTAAGGTTTGGGTGACAAACACATTTCAATAAGTAACGCAATGAATCATGGCAGCAAAAATACCAAGTAACATAACGTTAAAGTTACAAAATGAAAAAATTCACTTTTTATGTAATCTGGTCTAGCGGCGGTGAGGTCTGAAGGCCGTTCTGCGGTGAGAGGTATCCATGCAGGGGTACACTGTTGTCCACATTCTCTGGCGGCGTCGACAACTGTCCCGTTTAAGGCGTTCCAGAATCAAAATTTTCTGCTGTGAGCCCGGTTAGACTCAGAGGACGTGAGAGGCTGAAGAAGGCGAAGCGCTATGTTAAACACACGAAGCCATGTGCAGGGCATTCCTTGCGTTCACTGGGGTAATCGGGCAGGCGGTAAGCTTATCCTTGCCGTACATGGCTATTTTTCCCATAAAGAAGATCAGTGCATTGAGATTCTGGCATCTGAGGCTGTAAAAGCGGGATATAGCATACTGATTTTCGATCTTCCTGCTCAGGGTGAAAGGCGTCATGTAGAGTCTGAATGCCATGTAACATAAGCCGTTGATGACATTAAAATCATGCTTGCTTATGCTCAGAAACGATTCAGTGCAACGGCACTATTTGCCTGCAGCATTGGTGCCAGTTTTAGCATGATTGCAGCTCAGAAAATAAGTCAGGCATTATTTCTCTCGCCTGTTATCGATTTCGACAGTCTCATCAGAAAAATGATGGTCAAGGCTGATGTTGATGAAATCCGGCTCAATCGCGAGAAGGTCATCATTGCTTCTGACGGCACGGTTTTTCGAGCCGATTATCTTGCGTATCTCCAATAGCACCGGGTTTCGGGAGAAAACTTGTCCCTGAATATTATGGTTGCAAGCCAGGACCAGATTGCCGATTTCAGTGCGGTTGTCACCTTTGCACACCGCCACAAAGCGGTACTGACCACGGTGCAAGGAGCCGAACACTATTTTCATCACCCTCGGGAACATCAGGTGTTGAGGGCGTGGGTTCAGCGCATTTTACATAAGTGAGTTAATTATCTAAAACGTAAGGGTTTTGCGGATCCCGAACCCAGAATGTCACATCGCTTATCCAGTAAAGACTCAACGGAGGCGCGATTGCCTTTATCCCAGCCGCGACGGGTTGCCAGCAGGATGAACCCTTTTTCACCCGAGAACGTTGTCGGCACTAACGCGACGCCATATTCAGCCAGCATAGGCGGCGTCAGGCGAAAGTAGTGAGCAACGGATGCGATAGGGTAAATGCCCATCGCTGTAGGTTGAAGGACACGGCGAGCGTAATAAGTATGCGTTAAGAGCTTATCGGGCAGGGGATGCCACGCATCTTGAATATAGGGACGTTCAGCCCTTAACTGCCTGTAAACATCTTCTCGCAGGCAGGTGAGGTGGATATGTAGCTGATTCTGACTGCGGCCCCAGGCCGAGTTGATTGCCATGCCCAGCATGTCCTCCGGCACAGGCCTGCCGTATTGAGACATCAACTGATAACGCATCAGCCAGGCGTAGCCGAAATAATCTGGACGGCCAGGCATGAATAGCCACGGGCTTTCAATACCGGATACCGGAATCGTGGGAACCAGAATGAAATGATAGGGATAACGAGGGTTTTGAATAATGCTAAAACCCTGCCGTTTGCCCTCTGGAATATAGATTTGCTGACAGGGTGACGGGTGGCCAGTGTAGTGATAGTTCACCATGCAAACGTTGTCTGTCACCGCCCATAATGCATCTGAGCGTGCGCATCCCGCCAGCGTAAGTGCCATTATAGTCAGTACCATCAGGCGAAAGAGCAGACTTAGCATAAACGCAGCCGTTCACTGTCAGGTACCGGCAACGTTTCACAACCTTTGATTTTTTTAACGCTCACCGCCCTTGCTGCCATATCGCCTTTGTCCCTACGCCTGAGCGGATTGGAATGCCTCTACGTTAGCGCCACTCCGTTATAAACACCATTGGGTTGACCAGAAAGTACTGAAATATTATGACCTAACCTGCCCATCTGATTCTGGCAGCACAGGCATAAACGTTATAATGACGTTATATTATCCGCCATATCTCATTACTCACCCTGTGAAAAAGCGATTAAATTCCCTCGCAATCAACGAATGGTTAACTGCGTTAGCGTGGTTAATAAAACATCCACTTTAGGCAGAAGCTGCTTACGCCGGGGCCAAATCACACTGAGTGGCAGCCCCTCGGGTTGCTGCTGCGGCAGTAAGATTTCCAGTTCACCACTGTCAACGGCGTTCTGTACCAGCCACGAGGGCATTTGTGCAACGCCTAATCCGGCAATTACTGCCTGTAGTTGTGCATCCACATCAGCCAGCGCCATGCGAAAGGGAACGTCCCGCCAGTACGAATGACCGTCTTTACCACTAAATAACCAGGGTTTTGGCGTGTTATCGGCCCGTTCATACAGAATGGCCCGATGCTGCATGAGTGCCTGTTCATTTTGCGGCCGTCCTTCGCGTTCCAGCCATGCTGGCGAGGCACAAAACACCATGCGTTCACGACCAATATGACGGCAGCCCATTGATGCGGGTAAATCATCTGAGCCGCCAATTCTGACCGCAACGTCGATGCCTTCATCAAACAGATCGATGAAGCGATCTGAAAAACTCATTCTCAATTCAAGCTCGGGATGCTGCTGACAAAACGGAATCAGCAACGGCATCACGTTCAGCCGGCCATAAGTATGCGGCACGGCCAGTCTCAGACGGCCGGAAGGAATAATCCGTTGCGCAGCCAGGACGGCTTCTGCTTCGGCCAGCTCTTCCATGATGCGTAAGCAGGTTTGGTAATACGCGCTGCCCGCATCCGTCAGTTGCAGTTTTCGCGTTGTGCGTTCGAGTAGGCGCGAGCCCAGTCGCATCTCCAGTCGGCTAACGCTTTTACTGATGGCAGAACCCGTGACATGTAAACGGGCAGCCGCAGCGGTAAAACTCCCGCTTTCTACACTGGCCACAAAAGGAACAATGTCTTTAAGACGCTGATCGTGCATGATTGATGAACTCAGGTTGATAATGATGTGAATTATTACCCAAAATAGGAATGAAATTCTCTATTACGCTTAGCATTACGCAAAAAGAGGAGAATTAACATGCAAAAGCAGGCTTTGATTGTTGGAATCAGTGGTGTGATTGGTCGAGCGTTAGCAGAAAGGCTAAATAACGAAGGCTGGCAGGTCAGCGGGTTGTCACGGGGCCGCAGCGCGGTACCTGAGGGCTGCAGCAACCTCACCGCAGATTTAACCGATCCTGAAGCGGTAAAAACGGCATTGAAAGCGGTCAAACCTGATGCAGTGTTCTTCAGCGTCTGGGCGCGCCAGGACAGTGAAAAAGAGAATATCCGCGTCAATGGCGGCATGATCCGCAACGTTATTGAAGCGCTTGGCGAACGCCTCCAGGGCGCACATGTGGCGCTGGTGACGGGCCTTAAGCACTATCTGGGGCCATTTGAAGCTTACGGCAAAGGCGCTGTGCCGGTCACGCCTTTCCGCGAAGAGCAGGGTCGTCAGCCGGTAGACAACTTCTATTATGCCCAGGAGGATGAAGTCTTCGCTGGCGCCGAAAAATATGGCTATCGCTGGAGCGTCCACCGTCCGCATACCATCATTGGCTATGCGCTCGGAAATGCCATGAACATGGGGCAGACTCTGGCCGTTTACGCCACCTTATGTAAAGAAAAAGGCTGGCCGTTTATCTTCCCGGGTTCACCCGAGCAATGGAATGGCGTGGTGGATATGACCGACGCCGGTCTTCTGGCTGAGCAACTTGAGTGGGCGGCGACCAGCCCGGCCGCGGCAAATCAGGACTTCAACGCGGTAAACGGTGACGTTTTCCGCTGGAACTGGATGTGGCCAAAACTGGCGGCATATTTTGGTCTCGAGGCTGCCGCTTATCCGGCGAAAATGATGCCGCTTGATGGGCGCATGCAGGAGGCGGCCAGCGTATGGCAGGCGCTTGCTCAGCGTGAAAACCTGCGTGAACAGGATATCACGCGTCTGGCCTCATGGTGGCACACCGACGCGGATCTGGGGCGACCCATGGAAGCCTTCACCGACATGAGTAAAAGTCGCAAGGCGGGCTTTACTGGCTACCGGAGCACTTTGGATTCCTTCACTCAGCTTTTCAATAAGCTGAAGCATGAGAAAATCATTCCTTAATCATGTCCTGGAGCGCCCCGACGGGCGCTCATTACCGCTGCGCTCATTACCGCTGCGCTTATTGTCTATACTGATATCTGACTTTTTCAAAGGAGCAGGACGATGACGACATGTTTTATTATTGGCGCGGCGGGCAACGTTGGCTCTCATCTGACGAAACAGCTCAGCGCTAAGCAACATGCGGTTTCTGCACTGCATCGTAAATCTGAGCAGGCTGAAGCACTTAAATCCGCCGGAGCGGTTCCCGTGGCGGGGGATCTCCAGAAGCTGACCGTGGATCAACTGGCGCAGAAAATGGCCGGCCACGATGTGGTGATTTTTAGCGCTGGGGCGGGAGGCGCGGGTATTGAGCTGACCAACGCCATTGACGGCGAGGGGTTGTCCCTGGCGGTTGCCGCAGCCGAAAAGGCCGGTGTGAAGCGGTTTTTGCTGGTCTCAGTCTTCCCGGATGCCGCACGTGGCGAAAAGACATCTGAAGGTTTCGAAAATTACATGCGCGTGAAGCGACTGGCTGATGTTCGCCTGGTCGAAAGCCAACTCGACTGGGTAATTCTTCGTCCCGGTACGCTAACCAATGTGGCGGGCCGCGGCACCGTACGTGCAGATTTTGCCATTCCTTACGGGTCGGTCCCGCGTGAGGATGTGGCCGCCACGCTGGTGGCTCTGGTCGAAACACCGCAAATTTCGCGCAAAATTATTGAGCTGACCGAAGGCGACGAAAGCATAAGCGACGCCATGTTCCGTCTGCAACGATGATAAAAAAACGGCCCCTGTAACGGGGCCGTTTCATCATGTTTACCGCCGCGTGTTTATTTCACACAGCGCGAGCAGTGCTCACGTTCGATATGCTGGAAGAAGTCATTTCCTTTGTCATCCACCAGGATAAAGGCCGGGAAATTTTCGACCTCTATTTTCCAGATAGCTTCCATCCCCAGTTCGGCATACTCCACGCACTCCAGACTCTTGATACTCTGCTGCGCCAGAACAGCAGCCGGACCACCAATGCTGCCTAAGTAAAAACCGCCGTGCTTGTGGCAGGCATCGGTGACCTGCTGGCTACGGTTACCTTTTGCCAGCATGACTTTGCTGCCGCCATTTGCCTGCAGAAGATCGACATACGAATCCATGCGGCCTGCCGTCGTCGGGCCCAGTGAGCCAGATGCGTAACCCTCCGGTGTTTTGGCCGGACCCGCATAATAGACAGGGTGATCTTTAATGTACTGCGGCAAGCCTTCGCCGTTATCAATGCGTTCTTTTAGTTTGGCATGGGCAATGTCACGCGCAACGATGATGGTCCCGGTCAGGGACAAACGTGTCGAAACCGGGTATTCCGAAAGCTGGGCAAGGATGTCATTCATCGGGCGATTCAGGTCGATGTGAACCACTTCGCCTTCACCTTGCTTGCGCAGTGCTTCAGGGATATAACGCCCAGGATTGGCTTCCAGTTTTTCAATCCAGATACCCTCGCGGTTGATTTTAGCTTTGATATTGCGGTCAGCGGAGCACGAAACCCCCATGCCAACCGGGCAGGATGCGCCGTGGCGAGGCAAACGCACTACGCGGATATCATGTGCAAAATATTTGCCGCCGAACTGTGCTCCCAGCCCAAGCTGCTGCGCCGCTTCCAGTAACTCCTGCTCAAGCTGAACATCACGGAACGCCTGACCATGCTCGTTACCTTCTGTAGGTAAACCATCATAGTAGTGAGTCGATGCCAGCTTGACGGTTTTCAGCGTACTTTCGGCAGAGGTGCCGCCAATGACAAAGGCGATATGGTAGGGTGGACAAGCCGCAGTACCCAGCGTACGCATTTTATCGACCAGATAATTTTTCAGCTTGCCGGGGCTGAGCAGTGCTTTGGTTTCCTGATACAAATAGGTTTTATTGGCGGAACCGCCGCCTTTGGCGATGCAAAGGAATTTGTATTCATCACCGTCCACGCTGTAGAGGTCAATCTGCGCCGGAAGATTGGTGCCGGTGTTCACTTCTTTATACATATCCAGCGCGGCATTTTGGGAGTAACGCAGGTTATCTTCAATATAGGTATTGTAGATACCTTGCGACAGCGCGGCTTCGTCACCGCCACCGGTCCACACTCGCTGGCCTTTTTTGCCCATGATGATGGCGGTGCCGGTGTCCTGGCAGGTTGGCAAGACACCTTTAGCGGCGATCTCGGAGTTTCGTAAGAACTGCAGTGCGACGTATTTATCGTTATCGCTGGCTTCAGGGTCAGCCAGAATTGACGCAACCTGCTGCTGGTGGGCCGGGCGCAACATAAAAGACGCATCATGAAAGGCCTGCTGGGCCAGCAGCGTCAATGCCTGTGGGTCCACTTTTAATATGGACTGGCCGTCAAACTCAGCCACGGAAACGTGGTCGGGGCTAAGCAAATAGTATTCGGTGTCCTCGTGGGCAAGAGGAAAGGGGTTCTGATAAAAAAAAGGTTTGTTCGACATAGTATCTCACTTAATGACGTGCTGGCTCCGTTAACGCAGGCTGACAGGAGCAACATCAAAGGCGAATGAGTTGTTTATTATGCTTGCCAGCCATAAGCACAGGCTGGCAAGTGTTGGCATGTTATCGTATGACGCGTCGAAATGCATTTGACACAATCAGAACATCCACACCATCCAGGGGTAGGCGATGAGCATCATAGCAATCAGGAAGATAGCACCAAAGATGGTGCCCAGACGCCAGTAATCTTTCGTAGGTAAATAGCCGCTGCCGTAATAAATAGGGCTTGGGCCGGTACCGTAAGGGGTGATAATCCCCATCACACCCAGTGAAGTACACAGCATCAGGCAAAACACGGGCATGTTAATACCTGGAATGGAAGCGGCAATGGTTAACATCGCAGGCAGCAAGGCGGTCGTATGCGCGGTGGTACTGGCAAACAGGTAGTGCAGCAGGAAGAAGGCAATCAACAGCACCACAGCCGACACTTGAGGATCGTATCCCTGCAGTAACATTCCCCCTTCTTTGCCCAGCCAGGCGATAAAGCCTACGCGTGCTAAACCATCGGCCAGCGCAACCAGTGTGGCAAACCAGGCAAAGGTGTTCCAGGCGGCTTTATTGCTGGTGATGTCGTTCCAGTTAAGTACCCCGGTCCACAGCATCAGGATAATCACCAGCAGAGCGGCCATGGCCGGTTCGATCCAGGCAGTGGCAAAAATCCACATCAGTAGCGCACAGACAACAAACACCAGTAACAGGATTTCATTACGGGTCAACTTACCCAGTTTTTCCAGCTCAGCAATCGCCCAGCGAGGCACTTCATCATTCACCTTCACTTCAGGCGGATAGAACCAGTACGCCAGCAGCGGCATGGTCAGAATCAACAGCAGGCCCAGTGGCAAAAAGGCAAGGAACCACATTCCCCAGGAGATATCAAAACCAATGACGCTTTTGACCAGCGCAAGGGCGAGCAGGTTGGGGGCCAGGGCGGACAGGAACATGGAGCTGGTGATACAGGCGGCGGTGATAGCAACCCACATCAGATAAGATCCAATTTTACGCGCGCTGGGGTCATTGGGTTTTGAACCATAAAGCGGCGGCAGATTGGCAATGATGGGATAAATGGTACCGCCACTGCGGGCCGTGTTCGACGGGGTGAAAGGGGCCAGCAGCAAATCCGCGAAGGTGATGGCATAGCCGAGGGTTAAACTCCGGCGGCCCAGGTATTTCACCAGAATCAATGCCAGACGGCGGCCGAACTGGGTCTTGTCATAGCCCGCAGCGAACATGAATGCGCCAAAAATCAGCCAGACGGTTGAGTTACCGAAGCCGCTGACCGCCCATTTAAATGACTCACTCGCCACTTTAAATTTGGGGTTGGCCAGTTCTGCCGGGCTAAAGAGCAGGAACTGGCTGAACAGGGCGATGACGACGACGCCGGTCAGACCAATCACTGCGCCGGGCAAGGGTTCAAAAATCAGCCCGACGATGACGCCGACGAAGATGGCAAAGAAGTGCCATGCATAAGGTTCAAGACCCGCTGGCACGGGGACGAGTAACAACAGGACGGCGACCAAAACCGGCAAAAGGAGCATAAGTGCTTTATTTTTGCCCGCAGCTGCAGGGGCTGCTTTTGGAGGCTCTTTGACGTTTGAGAGTGTTTTCATAGTATTTTTCTACGTGTTAAGGATAATTCGAGCAGCGTCCCGGCAATTCGTCCATAGGGACTTCTTTATTCTAAATCATGAGAATAAACCGTGATGCCTTATAATTTTTTAACTTGTCCTCTGGTGCGATGGAGGCATTTATAAAAGATCATGTGGATATGATGCGATTAATTAAAAACAGAATATTGATCCAGATCAAGTAAGTTAAAATATACGATTAAATTTTTAACAACTAAATTATTAATAACCAAAAGTTAAATATTTAAACTGCAATAATAAGGGTTTTAAGCCTTGATATGGCAAGGGTAAGCAACAAAACTACGTGTTTAAGTTTTTGTTTTTATTATATTATTTTTAATTTTATAATTCTCATTGATTTTCTTTAACTATTGATTAACAATAAATATACATCACGATCCTGCTTTAATCAAATAGTAAACCTGAAATATTTAAAAGTTAAAAAACTAAAATTAAAACTTATGAAACTAAAATAATTGGTATATTAGCGTTATGACATCGGACCACTTATTTATTAATAAAAAAGCGTCCGCACAGAATTCCCGAGTTTTGAATTTTTGGAGTTAATCGCAATGAATACACTCACCCCCATTCTCAATCCCATTACGTTGCCGCGTGGCGCGGTTTTAAAAAATCGCCTGATCATGGCACCCATGACAACCTGCACCGGTTTTTATGACGGAACGGTCACCAGTGAACTGGTTGAATATTATCGTGCCCGTGCTGGCAGCATCGGAACGGTCATTGTTGAATGCTGTTTTATCGATCCAAAAGGTCCCGCGTTTCCAGGGGCTATAGCCATCGACAGCGACAACAAAATTCCGGGCCTAAAGCGAATTGCTGACGCCATCAAGCAGGAAGGTTCGACAGCGATTTTGCAGATCTATCACGGCGGCCGCATGGTTGAGCCTGAGCTGATAGGGGGAAAAACCCCTGTCGCCCCAAGCGCCATTGCCGCACCTCGTGAGGGTGCCACGACGCCGCGCGCGCTAACGGCAGAAGAAGTGGATACCATGATCACTAAATTTGGTGACGCCGTTAACCGCGCCATTAAAGCCGGATTTGATGGCGTTGAAATTCATGGCGCAAACACCTATCTGATACAGCAATTTTACTCACCCAATTCCAATCAACGCGATGACAAATGGGGCGGCAGTCGCGATAACCGTGCCCGCTTTCCGCTGGAAGTCCTCGAAATTACCCATAAAATGGCCGCGCGATTTGCACATAACGGGTTCATCATCGGCTATCGTTTTTCCCCTGAAGAACTTGAAGTCCCGGGCATCCGTTTCGATGACACCCTGTACCTACTGGAAAAGCTGGCGGCACGCGGGCTCGATTATGTCCACTTTTCTGTTGGGCAGCTTATGCGCCCCTCTATCGTTGATACCACCGATCCAACCCCGCTGATTGAGAAGTTTATTAACATGCGGTCCCCAACGCTGGCGAAAGTGCCGGTCATTGGCGTTGGCGGTGTGGTAAACAAAGAAGATGCGGAAAAAGCGCTGGAAAAAGGCTATGACCTGGTTGCGATTGGTAAAGCCTGCATCGCTTATCCCGACTGGACAGATCGCATTATCAATAATGAGCATCTTGAACTTTACATCGACAGTAACCAGCGTGAAGCGTTATTGATCCCTGAACCGCTGTGGCGTTTCTCGCTGGTTGACGCCATGATTCGCGATATGAGTGAGTCGGGACGCAAATACAAAGCCGGTGTTTATCAGGAAAAAGTTGAGGCTGAAGCGCTTAAGCTGAAGATCAACGTCACGCTGGATACCGACCGTATTACAGATATCTCGCTGGTACCGGACGACACGCTGGACGTTGACTTCACTACCACCTTCGAAAGCCTGCGTAATCGTATTCTGGTGGCTAACAGCCCACACGTTGATGCTATCACCGGCGCGACCACGCAGAGTGAGGCCCTGAAAAAAGCAGTATCGCGTGCAATGACCACTTCAAATAAAGCCCATGTGATTGAAGAGGGCGGTAATCCCAATGCACCGCAACAGTATGATGTGGTGGTCGTGGGAAGCGGCGGTGCCGGTCTTGCCGCGGCCATTCAGGCGCATGATGAAGGTGCCAAAGTGGTTGTCATTGAGAAAATGCCTACTATCGGCGGTAACACGATCAAAGCATCCGTAGGGATGAACGCCGCCGAGACGCGTTTTCAGAAACTGAAAGGTATCGAAGACAGCAAAGAACTGTTTTATGAGGAAACGCTCAAGGGCGGTAAGTACAAAAACAACCCGACCCTGCTGCGCGAGTTCGTTGATTTGGCGCCTGAAGCCATTGACTGGCTGGCCGATCACGGTATCGAACTGAATGACATAACCATCACCGGCGGCATGAGCATTGATCGTACGCACCGTCCTGCCGACCGCTCGGCCGTTGGCGGCTTCCTGATCAGTGGGTTAGTGAAAAATATCAATAACCGTAATATTGACGTCCTGCTTGAAACCGCCGTAGAGGAAATTTTGTTCGACAACGGCGCGGTCAGCGGTGTCAAAGTGGTGGATGAATACAACGACAGCCGTATTCTCAATGCGAAAAGCGTCATCGTCGCAACAGGTGGCTTCAGCGCCAACCGGGAAATGGTGGTGAAATACCGCCCTGAGCTGGATGGCTTTGTCACCACCAACCATAAAGGGGCCACTGGCGCAGGCATTGCGATGCTGCAAAAAATTGGTGCGGATACCGTGGATATGGGCGAGATTCAGATTCACCCAACGGTTGAGCAAACCACATCCTATCTGGTGTCAGAGTCTATTCGTGGCGGTGGGGCCATTCTGGTCAGCCAGGCGGGACAGCGCTTCTGTAATGAGATGGAAACCCGCGATAAAGTTTCTGCGCAGATTATTGCACTGCCGGAGAAAAGCGCCTGGATTGTCTTCGATGAGCAGGTTCGTATGAATAACAAAGCGGCCGATGAGTATATTGCCAAAGGATTTGTTATCAGCGCGCCAACCGTAGGCGAGCTGGCGGTGAAACTGAATATGGAACACCGGACGCTGGAAGAAACGCTGCATCGCTATAACGGCTTTGTGATACAGCAGAAAGACGCGGACTTCGATCGTCAGACCGCGCTGCGTCATCCGTTGAACGAGGGCCCTTTCCATGCGATCCGCATCGCGCCCGGTGTTCACCACACAATGGGTGGCGTCACCATTGATACCACCACAGCCGTGCTCGACAGCCATAAACAGCCAATCCACGGTGCCTGGGCGTGCGGTGAAGTTGTCGGCGGGATCCACGGTGCAAACCGTATCGGTGGTAACGCGGTTGCGGACATCATCATCTTTGGTATTCTGGCAGGTGCCAACGCTGCGGCGTTAGCCAAACGCTAGTCGTCACCGCCGGCATCTGCCCGCATGCAGGTGCCGGTTTTATTCCCTCCCAGAGCGGTGTCGCCTATGCAAACCGAGTCGCAAGTCTGTGCTTATTCCGCCGTCCTGATGGGATCGCCCATTCTGCTTAAGCTATTCGAGCACGACGAAAAGCTTGCGGCACAGGCTTTCAGATTAATCAAACAGTACGAAAATCTGCTGACGGTTAACCGGACGCACTCCGAAGTGATGGCGATTAACCATGCTGCCGGTCAGCATCCCGTGAGCGTCAGTCAACCCGTCTTTGATTTAATTCAGCGCGCACTTAACGTCAGTCTGTTACCAGACAGCAGTTTTAATCTCACGATTGGCCCGCTGGTGAAATGCTGGAAAATTGGCTTTCAGGGTGACTGCGTTCCTGCGCGGGAGACAATACTGGCAACGTTGCCCTTAACCTGTCCTGAAAATGTCCAGCTTGATGCGGACACGCGTTCGGTGTTTCTGAACAAAACGGGGATGGAAATTGATCTGGGTGCCATCGCCAAAGGCTACATTGCCGATCGGGTGCAGGCTTTTTTGCAGCAGCAGGGCGTCGATAGCGCGTTGATTAACCTTGGCGGCAACGTGCAAACGTTAGGCGCACCTCGTGATGCGCCGCAGCAGGGATGGGCAATCGGTCTGAAAACCCCTTTTGCGGCCCAGGATGCCCTGATTGGTGTCATTCATGTTGTGAACAAATCCGTGGTGACGTCCGGGATCTACGAACGTTACTTCGAACAGGATGGCGTCTGTTATCACCATATTCTTGACAGACATACCGGCTATCCGCTGGATAATGAGCTGTATAGCGTGACCATTATTTCCGATCAGTCGATCGACGGTGATATTTATACCACGCTGATTTATGGCATGGGCGCTGAGAAGGGCATTGCGTATCTGAAAAGCCATCCTGATATTGAGGCTGTCTTCGTGACGCGCGACAAGCAGGTCATTTGCTCGTCACAACGTCACTTTCACTTCACCTTACTGGATAATTGCTTTCAGCTCCGTCATTGACAGTACTGGCGTAAAAGCGTGTGGTACTCCGGCTGCAGACGATAGCGATACACCGGACGTCCCGTGACGCCGTAGTGAATACTGGTAAACAAAATATTGCTCTGCGCCAGCCAAATCAGGTATTTACGGCACGATACGCGAGAAATATTCACCTCAGTGGCCAGCTCATCGGTAGAAAACTCGGTACCGGGGTGCGCATCAATCCACAAACACAGCGTACGTAATGTCTGCGGCGTCAGCCCTTTTGGCAGGCGTTTTGTCTCGCTGGCATTGGCCTGATTACCATGCAGCAGTTGATCCACATCGGCCTGCTGATAAAACTGATGATTATCCATCAGCCGTTTTTTCTGACGCCATCCGGTCAGCGCCTCTTCAAAGCGGGAAAACTGAAAGGGTTTTATCAGATAATCCACAACGCCGTAGTTCAGCGACGTTTTAATGGTCGCCGCATCGGCAGCGGATGAGATGATAATGACGTCAACCGGACGCCCCGCACTGCGCAGCTCTGGCAACAGGTCCAGTCCGTTTTCCTGCTGCATATAGATATCCAGCAAAATAAGATCAACGGGCGGATCTGTCTGCAACAGGCGCTCTTTGGCTTGCTGTAAGGTGGACGCGGTACCACAGCAGGTAAAACCGTCAATCTGCCCGATATAGCATCGGTTCAGTTCGGCCACCATGGCATCATCGTCTACGACTAACACATTGATCATTCGCTAATATTCCCTCTTTCCCACGGAAGCTGAACCAGAAACTGAGTATAAACGCCCGGTTCTGATTCCACGCTGACGTTACCGCCCAGACTTTCCGTTTGTTGCTTGAGTAAAAACAGTCCAACGCCACGATCTTCACCTTTGGTAGAGACGCCGCGTTCGAAAATGGCGGCGAGCTGATCGGCAGGAATACCGGGGCCATCGTCACTGACCTCGCACGACAGCCAGCCGTTTTGATAATGCAGCATGACATGGATTTCCCCTTCCATTTCCGGATCGAGCGCTTCCAGTGCGTTTTCAATCAGATTGCCCAGTACCGTGATAAGTGCTGCGATTTGCTGTTCACTGCCGTTGTCGGGCAGATAGCTGGCTTCGCTCAGGATCAGCTGGTGGCCTTCATCTGTTACGCGGTTAATTTTGCTCAACAGGAAGCCTGCAATAACAGGCGACTTAATCTTCTGTAGCAGCGAACCTATTTCCGTTTGATAGTTATTGGCCGTTTTAAGGATGTACTCTTCCATCTGCGCATAGTTTTTCATGTGCAGCAGACCAAGAATCACATGCAGCTTGTTCATGAATTCATGGGATCGCTCCCGCAGTGCATCGACATAGTTTACCATGCCGTCGAGACGCTGCATTAGCTGGCTGATTTCTGTTTTATCCCTGAATGTGCTCACTGCCCCAATAATACTGTCACGACTGCGCACCGGCACGGTGTTACTGATCAGTATTTTGCCGCGTACGTTCAGCTCTTCGTCATAAGAGGCTTTGCCTTCGTGCAATGCATCGCGTAAATGCGTCAGCATCTGTGCATTTTCCGGCACGCGGTCACCGCTCAGAAACGCTTCGCGGGTGGTTTCTTTTAACAGCTGCTGCGCAGCCTGATTAATCAGGCTGACGCGGGATTGATCGTCAACCGCAATCACACCTTCTTTAATCGAATCGAGAATAGCCTGACGCTCTTCAAACAAGCTGGAAATCTCATACGGCTCTAATCCCAGTAAGATGTGCTTTAAGCGTTTCACTAAGATTAATATGCCGAGCATGCCAACCAGCCCGCCAAACAGCACGGTCCAGAGAATATTCCAGCGGCTTTTCGCAATTTGCGCCGCGACGTCATTCACCGAGATCCCAATTGCCACCACGCCAATTTGCTGATGCGCCTGATTGAAAACGGGCGTAAATACCCTGAGCGCCTCAACCAGTACGCCATGATTCACCGCGACATTCTCCCTGCCGCGTAACGCCGGTTCAATATCGTTCCCGACAAAGTGCTGATTAACCACTTCAGGGTTCGGGTGAGAGAAGCGAATACCGCGCATGTCGGTGACGACGACAAACAGCAAATCGTTACGTTTTCGCGTTGCCTGCGCGATCGGCTGAATGATGGTGCTTCCGTCTGGCCGCGTCAGGGCCTGCTGAATCTCCGGGCTGTCGGCCAGAGTGCGCGCCACCGCCATCGCTTTATCTTTCAAATGCGAACGGGTGAAGTTATCGATCTGGATGTAATAAAGCAGATGGACGCTTAATATTACGGTCATCAGCACGGCCGCCATCATCAATGACGACAGGGTGCTGAGCTTCATTGGGCGCTTCTTTAACGATCGTTGTGGCCGGTAGTCATTCATAGTCAGCATCAGATGTGTTGAGGTACGCGTTGCAACATACGCGAAGTCGTCGCACCAGTACAGTTTGCGCCTGAAATCCAGTAAATTAAGCAGGTTAGCGTGCTTTTAACCGTGGATATCTGGCATGATGACGGACAACGCCTGTAAATCATACTGACAGCATGGCAGGTAAATCAGAGAGTGCTGGACAAAATGTATGTGTGAATCGACATATTCGTTTTCGCGCCGGTGAGCATTACGCCAGGTTGCGCTTGCAGAGTCAGGACAGATGAAGAAAAAAAACAGTACACCCACGCCTCACGATGCCACCTTCCGCCAGTTTCTTACGCAGCCAGAGATTGCGCGTGATTTTATGGAATTGCACCTGCCTGCGGAATTACGGGCCGTGTGCGATCTCAGCACGTTAAAACTCGAATCCGGATCTTTCGTTGAAGATGATCTTCGCCAATATTTCAGCGACGTGTTGTACAGCCTGAAAACCGCACAAGGCGATGACGGCTATGTTCACGTCCTGATTGAACATCAGTCCTCACCGGATAAGCACATGGCATTCAGGCTGCTGCGTTATGCCGTGGCGGCGATGCAGCGCCACCTTGAAGCCGGCCATAAAAAATTGCCGCTGGTCATCCCTGTCTTGTTCTATACCGGGAAACGTCGTCCTTATCCTTATTCCACGCGCTGGCTGGATGAATTTACCGATCCTGCGCTGGCCAACCGGCTCTATAGCACGGCTTTTCCGCTGGTGGATGTCACGATTATTCCTGACGAGGAGATTGCAGAGCACCGCAGTATGGCCGCGTTAACCCTGCTTCAGAAACATATCCACCAGCGCGATTTAGCGGAGTTGGTTGATAAGCTTGTCCCGGTCTTACTGGCGGGCTATCTTTCTTCATCACAGGTCGTATCGCTGATACACTATATCGTGCAGGCGGGAGAAACCGCCGACGCCGAAGCATTGGTAAGAGAACTGGCACATCGCGTGCCGCAACACGGAGATGTACTGATGACCATTGCGCAGCAGCTCGAACAAAAAGGCATGGAAAAAGGCATGGAAAAAGGCATCCAACTGGGTCGCGAAGAAGGCCGCTCAGAGGGAGAGCGCGAAGCGACGCTGAAAATCGCCCGCACTATGCTTCAAAGCGGTCTTGACCGTGAGACGGTTATGAAGATGACCGGTCTGAGTGAAGACGAACTGGCGCTGATTCGCCACTAATCCATGTCCCTGAAGGCGTATCGTTCAGGGACATCAGGTTGCGTGTACTGCCCATACTTATTCGTCAACCGCCTCATCCTGTTCCGTGCATGTTAATGCACGTTTGTCGCAGTAAATAACCCCACTTTCCGGTCAGGCGCCGCCATTTCCGTTTATTCGTCGCACAGAGAATATTTGTGTTAGGGCATTGTATATTTCGAAACGCCCCTTTATTGTGTGGTTAAAATATATCGATAACAAAGTTAATCTTTTGTAACTAAATTAACTGCAAAACCCTGTCTTTTAATTTTTTAACTATTTTCATATTAACTACGAAATAACAATATTTTAAAGTTTCGGAACTTTTTTTAACTAGTTCTCCACGAAATCGTAGATCCCTAATGATTAAATCAACTAAATTTGTACCTGCACTGTCGCTTGCAGCGTTACTCGTTTCTTCAGTGACCCACGCTGAAAATTCACCAGAAAAAACAGATGTTCTGCTGATTGGCGGCGGTATCATGAGCGCCTCTCTGGGCACCCTGCTGGAAGAGCTGCAACCGGGCTGGAAACAGATCATGGTTGAGAAACTTGATGGCGTAGCGCTGGAATCCTCTAACGGCTGGAACAACGCCGGTACCGGCCACTCAGCCAACATGGAACTGAACTACACGCCAGAGCGTGCAGACGGTTCTATTGACGTGACCAAAGCGCTGGAAATCAACGAAGCCTTCATGATTTCTCGTCAGTTCTGGAGCTCTCAGGTTAAAGACGGCGTGTTAAATAATCCGCGTTCGTTCATTAACTCAACGCCGCACATGAGCTTTGTCTGGGGCGATAACGTTGATTATCTGACGAAACGCTATGCCGCACTGCAGAAAACTGTGCTGTTCCAGGGCATGAAGTTCTCAACCGATCACAAGCAGATCGCGCAGTGGGCGCCGCTGGTTATGGAAGGTCGCGATCCACAACAAAAAGTGGCTGCTACCTGGACGCCAGTAGGAACCGACGTTAACTATGGTGAAATCACCCGTCAGTTAATTGGCAGCCTGAAGAAGAACGATAATTTCCGCCTGGAAACCTCTTCGGAAGTGACCGATTTTAAACGTAACAGTGATAATTCCTGGCACGTTACCATTAAAGACGCCAAAAATGGCGGCGAACGTACCGTAGACGCGAAATACGTCTTTATCGGTGCAGGTGGCGGTGCGCTTAAACTGCTGCAAAAAACCGGTATTCCGGAAGCCGACAATTACGCAGGTTTCCCGGTAGGGGGATCCTTCCTGGTGACAGAGAATAGCGCGATTGCCGATCGCCATCTGGCAAAAGTGTATGGTCAGGCTTCCGTGGGTGCGCCACCGATGTCGGTTCCGCATCTGGATACCCGTTACCTTGATGGTAAGCGTGTCGTGCTGTTTGGACCTTTCGCAACGTTCTCAACCAAGTTCCTGAAAAATGGTTCGTTGTTTGATTTACTGAGCACAACGACCACCCACAACTTTATGCCGATGACCCACGTAGGCATGGATAACTTTGACCTGGTCAAATACCTGATCGGTCAGGTTATGTTGAGCGATGATGACCGTTTTGCCGCGCTGAAAGAGTACTATCCTGAAGCGAAGAAAGAAGACTGGAAACTGATTCAGGCCGGTCAGCGCGTGCAGATCATCAAAAAGGATGCGGATAAAGGCGGCGTGCTGAAACTGGGTACGGAAATTGTGACCGATCAGCAGAAAACCGTTGCCGCATTGCTGGGTGCATCGCCTGGCGCATCCACGGCTGCACCTATCGCAATCAATGTGATGCAGAAACTGTTCCCTGAACAATTCAAGTCAGCAGAATGGCAGGAAAAAATCCGTAAAATCGTTCCTGCTTACGGCCAGAAACTGAACGACAACCCTGCGCTCACACAGCAGGTCTGGGATGAAACGGCAGCAACGCTGCAGCTGACCAAGCCGCCGGTTATTCAGATGGGCAATCAGCCAACTGAAGCGCCCGCTGCTAACAGCGAAAAAGCCCCAGCCTCGGCGAAGCACGATATGGCGCTGTAATACGGTCATCTGAACGAAACTAAGCCCGCGCCATCCGTGACGCGGGCTTTTTTTTGTTTAGAAGGGCGTTAACACGTTTTCAGGTTTTATCTTCGCGCCAGTTAGCCCAGGGATCATCACTGGCTGGGGGCGCAGAATCCGGCTGAGATTCACTCAGCGAAGCCAGATAGAGCGCTTCCACTTCTGCCCGCGCCCACGGCGTACGGCGTAAAAACTTCAGGCTGGACTTCACGCTGGGGTCGTTTTTAAAACAGTTAATATTGATGCGCTTACTCAGTTCAGGCCAGCCATACTGTGCGACAAGGCTGTTGACCTGCATTTCAAGCGTAACGCCATGCAGGGGATCTTTAGAGGCGTGAACGGTCATAGTCTTTCCGATAAATGCGGTAAAAAACCGATCCTGCAGTATGGTGCCTCAGGGTGCAAGCGCTGACTGAACATATTCGCTGTCTGTTCTGAAAATCTGCTGCACGCATTCCTGGGCTATCTGAGCGCGCTGTATCATTTCACTCTCTGCGCCTCACCGACTTCGGGAACAAAACAGACGAAGCGCACCTTTCGCCTTCCCCCGGTCACTGCCGGGCCCGTTAGTCACAACGATCTACCCGGCAGGAATAACATCCTTGCCTGGCGTTATGGACCTGGATATAGCGCACCGTCGGGTGGCTAAAAAAGTGCGTTATCATTTCGTCTGCTGCTTTTCCTTCACAGACGTCTGCCTGGATAAGTAAATCTTGCGCATCAAAGCCCCGTGACGAAAGAAGCCGGTGCGTCATGACCGGGGGTAATGCATTAATGTAAATGCCCTGTTGGGTACAGTGCTCCCAGAGGTAGATCGCATGAGAACCATAATAAGGCGTTTGGGCCGGTTGATAGAGATGATTAATCAGCAGCGCGGTTTCACCCGCCGGGATATCACGCAGTGAAATTCTGTCGGGATAGCCAGGAGCGTTTTCTACTTTCAGTCTCATTACGCCATGTTGTTTTAAATAGCGCTCGTTCTGTCCGTAAAGGTGAGTGAAAGCATCGGCTTTCAGGCCTGAGATTTGATAGGTCATTGTGATCCTCCGGTTATCAACAGAAGGACGATAACGTTTCTGCGTCAGCCGTTCTCGCTGTTTTCGGCCACGGAGATGATCACGCCAGTGGTGCGCGATATCCCATAGGTGCTGCGCTTTTTCTTCGCCTTAAAGAGATCTGCAAACGGCAAGTCCATCAACGCCGTGACGTCCAAACAGATGATAACCTGTTGATTAAAGGGGCAGGGAGGCATTCAGAGGGAGGGTGCAGCGGACTTATGCGCCAGCAGCATGGGAAATAAAAGCGCTATGCCGGTGACACTGTCACCGGCATGATGAAGCACTTAGCGTAATGACTGGGCTGTTTTCTCAAGCAGTGCCAGCAGGACGGTAATATCTTCCAGCGTCACGGTTGGATTTAACAACGTCATTTTCAGACAGGTAACGCCGTTATGCTCGGTCACGCCAACGTTGGCGCGACCTGATTCCAGCAGAGCATCGCCAATACGCTGATTGAACAGCGCAACGTCGGCATCGCTCCACTCCGCCATCTGTTGTGGACGATAACGGAACAGGACGCTCGCCAGTTGAGGTTTCATAACCAGTTCCAAGGCGTCGTGCTGCTCAACAAACTGCGCCACCTGCTGAGCCAGCGTTACGCCATGGTCGATAATGGCGGCGTACTGCTTCTGACCGAGGGCTTCCAGCCCCATCCACAGTTTCAGCGCATCAAAACGACGGGTGGTCTGCAACGATTTCGAAACCAGATTCGGCACGCCCTGTGCTTCATCAAACTCAGAGTTCAGGTATGCCGCCTGATAGCGCATCAGCTCATAGTGACGGGCTTCTTTTAACAGAAAAGCACCGCAGCTTATGGTCTGGAAAAACTGTTTGTGGAAGTCCAGCGTAACGGAATCCACCAGGTCCAGCCCGTCCAGATAATGACGATACTTCTCTGACAGCAGCAATGCACCGCCCCAGGCCGCGTCAACGTGCACCCAGATTTTCTGCTCTGCGGCCAGTTTGACGATATCACGCAGCGGATCGATAGCACCGGCGTCGGTGGTGCCTGCTGTCGCGACAATGGCCAGCACCTGTTCATTATTGGCTTTCGCCTGTGCCAGTTTGTCAGCCAGATCGGTCATGTCCATGCGTGCAAACTCATCGCATTTCACTAACGTCACGGACTGGTAGCCCAGGCCGAGGAGCGCCATGTTCTTCTGCACGGAGAAGTGGGCATTCTCTGAACAAAAGACTTTGATCTTTCTGAGATCGCCGATCAGCCCGTCCTGCTGAACAGAATGGCCCTGACGGGCAAAGAAGGCATCACGCGCCAGCATCAGCCCCATCAGATTGCTCTGGGTGCCGCCGCTGGTGAACACGCCGGCATCGCCTGCCTGATAACCCACCTGTGAACGCAGCCATTCAATCAGCTTCATTTCAATCAGGGTGGCAGAAGGCGCCTGATCCCAGGAATCCATACTCTGGTTCGTCGCGTTAATCAGCACCTCGGCAGCCTGGCTAATGACCAGACTCGGGCAGTGCAAATGCGCCACACACTGTGGGTGATGGACCGACAGACTGTCTTTCAGGAAATACTCAATCGCGCGCTCAATGGCGGCCTGGTTGCCCAGGCCCTCGGGATTAAAGTCCAGTTGGATACGTTCGCGCAGTTCAGCAACTGTTTTACCCTGATACATTTCAGGCTGTTCCAGCCACTTAACCACTGCCGCACTGCTTTGTGCGATAGCCTGCTGGTAAGCCTCAGTGCTTTGCACTGAGGACGCCAGAATCGGATTTGACCGTGACATCGAATTTACTCCACTCAAACTGCTTCGACGCCAGCGGCAAGCAGGGCGCTTTCGAACTTATCCAGGAAAACCTGCATTTCGTCATGATTGATCAACAGGGAAGGCAGCAGACGCAATACGCAACCGTGACGTCCCCCGCGCTCAAGGATCAGACCGTTTTCAAAGCATTTCTTCTGAACCAGAGCCGATAAATCGCCATCGGCCGGGTAGCAACCCATATGATCCTGCGCTTCGTTCGGCTTGACCATTTCAATACCGATCATCAGGCCAAGACCGCGAACGTTACCGATGGCAGGATAACGTTTCTGCAGTTCGGCAAGTTTGCCTTTCAGCCACTCACCTTTTTCAGCGACGCTGCCAGCGATGTTGTTTTCTTTCAGCAGCTTCAGCGTGGTCAGGCCGGTTGCCATGGCCAGCTGGTTGCCACGGAATGTCCCGGTGTGGTGGCCAGGTGACCAGGCATCAAACTGCTTTTTGATCCCCAGCACGGCAAGCGGCAAACCGCCGCCGACGGCTTTTGACATTACAATGATATCGGGCTCAATACCGGCATGCTCGAACGCAAAGAATTTACCGGTGCGGGCAAAACCTGCCTGAACTTCATCCAGAATCAGCAGAATACCGTGTTCCTGGGTGACTTTACGGATGCGCTGCAGCCATTCAGCCGGGGCAGGGTTCACGCCGCCTTCACCCTGAACTGCTTCGAGGATCACGGCCGCAGGTTTGCGCACACCACTTTCAACGTCGTTGATCAGGTTTTCGAAGTAGTAGGTCAGCGCTTTTACGCCCGCGTCACCACCAATGCCCAGCGGGCAACGGTACAGGTGCGGATAAGGCATAAACTGCACTTCAGGCATCATGCCGTTAACGGCTTCTTTCGGTGACAGGTTACCGGTGACAGAAAGCGCACCGTGCGTCATGCCGTGATAACCCCCTGAGAAGCTGATCACCCCTGAACGGCCAGTATGTTTCTTCGCCAGCTTGATAGCGGCTTCAACGGCATCCGCGCCGGAAGGACCGGTGAATTGCAGGCAGTATTCTTTGCCCTGACCCGGTAACAGGGAGAGCAGGTATTCTGAAAACGCATCTTTGAGTGGCGTGGTCAGATCCAGAGTATGTAACGGCAAGCCGCTGGTAATGACATTTTGGATGCTTTGCAGTACGTCAGGGTGATTATGACCTAACGCAAGCGTTCCGGCACCGGCAAGACAGTCAAGATACTGTTTGTTCTCGACGTCTGTGATCCAGACACCATTAGCTTTCGCAATCGCTAATGGTAATTTACGCGGATAACTTCGAACATTTGATTCAAACTCGGCCTGGCGGGCCAGATAAGACTCATTGTTACCGTTTAATGTATTCGCATTCAAACTATCAATACGGACTTTATCCGTCATCATATCTCTCCTACAACCGGGCGTGGCATCACGCTGCAGTTGGATAAGTGAATAAAATTTAGAGCTAGTGTTAAAAACGCGGCCAATATATTGGTTTTTATCACAGGACTCAATGATTAATTTTATGAGGATTTGTTAATGTATTTACTTTATAAACCAGCGACTTAGACCCAAATTAACGGTCAGGGCAGCCACTTTTATCAAAACCTGTAAACAATAAAGCGCCAAAAAACACCTGCTTATCGCATTTCAGCATCAGTCTGGGCGAGAAAAATAAAGTGTGTTAGCAAGCATTTCTGCGCGAATAAGCGATAAAATTTGAGATTAATCAAGCCACAAAATGTAAAACGCGCGCCATTTGAATGACACATTTAAACCGTACTGCACATCATTCGTATAACTTCTATTTAACATTTAATTAATGGCAATAAAGATGAAAACGGCGCTTTACTGACTTCCCGCTCCGTTAACGCATAAATTGCACAAAGTGGTGAATGTCGGCCAACGCCTGCTCAATTCGCGAGGGTGAAGACGTAATACTCAGCAGATCGGCGTAGCCGTTGAGTAAGGCGTTAAGCTGGCGTGCGCTGCGTGCCACATCATCCGTATGCAAGCACCCTTGTTCAACGCCCGCGCGAATAATCTTGCAGAGCAACGCATCCCAACCGGCGATAATCTTGTCGGCCAGTTCAGCGTAATCGGCATTATGGCTGACCATTTGCCAGAAGGAAGCATAAAGCCGCCAGACTGAATCTGATGTGTCAGGAATGTGGCCTTCAATCATAGAGTGTAGTTGCTGCACAGGATCCAGCGCGGCCAGCTCAAGGGTGAAATCATCCAACTCGCGCTGCATATAGTGCTCCAGCGCAGTCAGGGTGAGCGTGTGCCAGTCAGGAAAGTAGTGATAAATATGGCTGCGTGAAATACCCAGCGATTCCGTTAAGTCACGTGTCGTGGTTTTTTCAATTCCCTTCTCGATAAACAGCGCGATGGCGCCCGCAATAATCGTCTCTTTGCGTGTTTCTCCAGACGTTGCCGTTGATGCTTTCATTGTGACTCCTGGATTGACTTTGAGCAATCGCTCAAATACGATGCGCTGGCTATTGAGCGACCGCTCAATTTTAACCGTTTACCAAAAGAAAATCATGTGTTCTCACAAAACAATAACGCCGGAGACGGCGCCGCAAAATGCCATTGCCACCCTCAAGATGCTGGGACGTCGTCACAGTAAAAAGCTCTTTCTTACCCTGCTGTTAGTGGTGGCGGAAAACGTTACCTACCTGCTTTATCCGCTGTTAGCCGGGTTCGCCATTAACGCCATTGTCACCGGGCAGGCGCTTCATGCTGTGCTTTATGCGGTCATGGTCTTTGCAATGTGGGCAATAGGCGCCGCAAGACGCAGCGTTGATACCCGCACCTTCGCCCGTATTTATGCCGAACTGGCCGTGCCGGTTATCGTGGCACAACGTCACGAGAAGCAAAATGCTTCCACTATCGCCGCTCGCGTGACATTGTCACGTGAGTTTGTCGATTTTTTTGAGCTGCATCTGCCAACGCTGATCACCTCTCTGGCATCGATTAGCGGCGCAGCCATTATGCTTCTGGTAATTGAGTTCTGGACGGGCGTGGGCTGTCTGATCATTTTGTTGATACTTGCCTGCTTTCTGCCGGGCTTCTCGCGCAAGAACGAAGCGCTGTTTGGCCGTCTGAATAACCGGCTTGAAAAAGAGGTTAGCCTGGTCACCGTTGCCCAGGCACCCGCTCTGGCGAAACACTACGGCGTACTGGCGCGATTACGCATAGGGCTATCCGATCGCGAGGCGTTAGGTTTTATAACGATAGGTACAGCAGCGGCGCTGCTGTTTGCCTTTACCATCCTGTCCATGACCCGTAAAGGGATGGGTGACGCAGGGCACATCTATTCGGTCATGACCTATCTGTGGATGTTTGCCATGAGCCTGGATGACGGACCGCGATTGCTTGAAAAATATTCGCAACTGAAAGATATCGGCAAACGCGTCAATACGGGAAGCTAAGTTGAACCTGGGCAGCCGCAGGCAATCGTCTGACGCGGCCCATTTCTGCTGCTGAGCCGGGAAAACGCTACCTCGCTCACCGGACTGTCAGCGGAGACTTGTCACCAGCCATTGTGCAAGCTCATCCAGTTCGTGCTGCTGCAGCGGATAGTCCGTTTTCAACGTTTCTACATGCTGAGCCATAACGTCAGGCTGATAGGCTGCACCCTGTAAGCGGGAGGCCAGCACCTCCAGTGGCGCAGGGTTCAGGCTGTCGCTAAATATCTGACAGCGGCTAATGGCGCCCCGTTCAACATCAAAATGTATCTCCACGCCGCCCCATACAAAGCGATGATCCAGAAGATGCGAAAAGTCTGGCGCCTGGCCAAAATTCCACGCCCAACTGCTTTGACGGGCAAACTGTTGTTCAAAGCCCGGCAGATCCGGCAGGTTATCAGGAGAAATAACATCGGGTTCACAGCGAGTGGCAAAGTGTTCAAAACAGGCTTCCGTGATGGCATGGCAAAGGCGTTCGTAGCTGATATTGGGCACCAGCGTTTGCAGGTTTGTCACGCGTGCTCGCACGGAGGCGATGCCTTTCGCCTGTAACTTTTTCACGTCGGGATTAAGATAATCAGCCAGGCGCGACAGATCGGCATTAATTAGAACTGTGCCGTGATGAAAGCCACGGTCGGGCGTTTCGCGATAAGCAGAGCCGGATATTTTGCGCACGCCGTCACCGGTGTCGATCACCAGATCGTTTCGTCCTGAAGCCTGCGCATTGACGCCCAGCGTTGCCAGTGCCTGCAGGATGATAGCGGTTGAGACACTTTTATCGTAACCTGGCTTGCCCGCCATAAAGGTAAAGCAGCAGTTGCCCAGATCGTGAAACACGGCGCCGCCTCCACTGCTGCGTCGCGCCAGCTTAATACCGTCCTCTGCCATACGACGTGTATTGCACTCTTTCCACGGGTTCTGCGCCCGACCAATGACCACCGTTTCCGCATTACGCCACAAAAACAGTACGCGCTGGTTAGCCGGCATCTGGCGAAAAATACACTCTTCTACCGCCAGGTTAAACCAGGGATCGTTCGATTCTGATAACAGTAAACGTAATGGGGGCATGATCAACTCCGTTTGCTTGAGAACGTGTGCCGCTGCAGCAGGGCAGAATGGCAGTTTACTTCACTCCGCTTCAAAGACCACGATCGCCCTCCATAGCCTGAAAATGCCACATGGGCCAGCATGCTCTCAGTTCCGCTTCGTATCAAATTTGTTTAATATCGATTTAATATATTTATAACCCAAGCAACTATCTGGTTTATCCTCAGCGGATTGTTAACATTTAGTTAATTACCAGTGGATCATTGAGAAAGAGACGTTCATGATCCCGCAGACTGAAAGCGGCAGATGGCAGACTCACCACCCATTATGCTGTTGAATTGGCGCTTAACCAGTGGCTTCAGGTGCGAACGCGGCAGGGAATGGCTGTGAATCCTGGCCCAAATATTATGCGCGCTGCCAGCATAATAATCCGTATTACGCAGGCTGATTTGCTGCCAGCGACAGGTGGCTTTTACTGGAAGATATGATGAATCACTATTCACGCCGACGCGTGCTGAAGATGGTCGGTCTGGTTGCTGTAACCAGCGCTGCCGGACATCTGCTCCCTCTTGCTCGCCTCAACGCCGCCCAGCCCGATGCCCAGACAGATGAGCTGGATATCTTTATGCAGGTTTCTCAGCAGCTTACCCAGCAGGATGAACTTAACGAAACCGTGGGTGCTGCGCTGTATGACACGTTGAGTCAGACCCAAAAGAATTTCTCCTCTGCGCTTTTGCGTTTGAGTAACCTGCTGACCCATCAGCCCGATCTGTTGCAACAGGAACGCCTGCCGTTTGCTGAGAGTGACGCAGGTAGCGCGAAGCTGGCGGGCACTATCCTGAGCGGCTGGTACACCGGGGTTGTGGGCAAAGGCAAAAATGCACGCTACATCACCTACATAAACACGCTCGCGAATCAAATTGTGAATGACAAACTGGTACCGCCGAGCTTCTCCTATGGCGTCTGCGGCAGCTGGGCGAGTCAACCGTGATCCTTTTTATGAGTAATGTCATCAATGAAGAAGAATGAGTCGGCGGATGTCGTTGTGATAGGCGCGGGCGTAAATGGCGCTTTGCTGGCTACCCGACTGGCCAAAGCGGGTAAATCCGTTGTATTACTTGAGTCCGGGCCGAAAATTGGGCGCGATGAACTGGTCGAGCGCTTTCGCAGTTCCGCCTTTAAGTCTGACTTTATGTCACCTTATCCCTTTTCTCCCATGGCACCTCAGCCACGCTATACGCCTGAGCCTAATGATTATCTGCAACAGCTCGGTCCGCAGGCGTTTAATGCGCAATACATCCGTATTTTTGGCGGCACCAGCTGGCACTGGGCTGCTCAGCTATGGCGCTTTGTGCCAAATGATTTTCAGCAGCATACCCTTTATGGCGTGGGCAAAGACTGGCCGATCGGCTATCAGGATTTGGAGCCCTATTACTATGAGGCTGAGGTCATTGCCGGCGTCGGCGGTTCACCTGATAACGGCTCGCCACGCAGTAAACCGTTTCCGATGGCGCGCGTGCCGGCTTCATGGCTTCAGCAACGCGTCACGGCCAGACTGGCACCCGACTTCAGCGTGCTGGACGACAGCACGGGACGCAACAGTCGCAGTTACGATGGTCGCCCGGCCTGCTGCGGTAACAACAACTGTATGCCGGTGTGTCCGATTGATGCTCAGTATCACGGCGGTCTGGCCGCTCAGCAGGCTGAGGACACAGGCGTTCAGGTGATCACCGAGGCGGTCGTGTATAAGCTTGAGCATGACGCGCAGGGCAGGATTGTTGCCGCCCACTATTATGACTGGAATAAAACCAGCCATCGCATTACGGCACAGACATTTGTTCTGGCGGCCAATGCGATTGAAACGCCAAAGCTTTTACTGATGTCGACCAGCGATAAATTTCCGCACGGGATTGGCAATGCCCGTGACAATGTTGGCCGTAATCTCTGCGACCATCCCGCCATTGGCGTCACTTTCGACGTGGATGAAGAGATTTGGCCCGGACGCGGACCTGTCAGTCCCTGTTCAATAGGGCAGTTCAGAGACGGCGAATTCCGCCGCGAACATGCGCCATTCCGTCTGGATATCTCCAATGCATCACAGGTGGCGGCGGTGACGAAGGAAGTGCTGGAAGAGGGGTACTTTGGTAAAAAACTCCAGGAGCAGGTTCGTTTTCGTGCGGCCCGCCGACTGAGCATTAAAAATGCGCTGGAACAGCTCCCCAATCCCGATAACCGCGTGACCCTAAGCAGCAATAAAGATGCATTAGGATTACCCACGCCTGCGCTGTTCTGGGATGTGGATGACTATGTGCAGAAGGGCACGGAAAAAACGCGAGAGTGCTACGATGCGATAGCGGCAAAACTGGGTGCGACCAATATCCGACACAGCAAAAGCGGTAAATTTTCGAACCGTCAACATATCATCGGTACGTTGTCGATGGGACTCGATCCGGCAACCAGCGTAACCGATGTCTGGGGACGGGCGCACGATCATGAAAACCTGTTTATGGTCGGTACCGGCGTGATGCCAACGGTCGGCACCTGTAATGTCACGCTCACCGCCATGGCGCTTGCGCTGCGTACCGCTGATAAGATTTTGCAGGAGACACAGCATGGGTAAGCGATTGAGCCGATTGCTGCCCGCCACGCTGCTAATGCTGACTGCAACTCAGAGTAGCGCGTGGGCGGAAAGCCAGACTGACCTCATAAAACGAGGGGAATATCTTGCTGTGGCTGGGGATTGTGCGGCCTGCCACACACAGGAAGGCAAAGCGCCGTTCAGCGGCGGCCATGCCATCGGTAGCCCTTTAGGCATTATTTTTAGCACCAATATCACGCCCTCGAAAACAGCCGGTATTGGTCACTACACTGAAAAACAGTTTGCCGATGCGCTACGAAGAGGCATTCGTGCCGATGGCAGTCATTTGTATCCGGCTATGCCTTACACCGCCTATGCCAAAGTGAGTGATAGCGATGTGTCTGCGCTTTATGCTTACTTTATGCATGGTGTGAAAGCGGTCGATAGCCAGCCAGAAAAAACCGATTTGCCGTTTCCGTTTAATCTTCGCTTTAGTATGGCGGCGTGGAATTTCCTCTTCCTGGACACAAAACCCTTCAAGCCCGATCCCAGCCAGTCCGCGGAATGGAACAGGGGGGCTTACCTGGTCGAAGGGCTAACGCACTGCAGCACCTGCCATACGCCGCGCAATTTTTTAATGGCTGAGCAGCAGAGCAAATCGTTACAGGGCGCCTCTTTAGGGACGTGGTTTGCGCCTGACATCACCGCCAATACCTTACAGAGTGACGATCAGTGGTCACGGGAATCGCTGGCAGCTTATCTGGCGAGCGGTCACGCCGATAACGGTGCGACGGCGGCGGGGCCGATGCTTGAAGCGATAGACAAGAGTTTTTCGCGTATGACGCCGGAAGATCGGGCGGCCATAGCAACCTACCTGATGCCTGCCGCCGATCAGGAAGAAGGCGAGGCTGACGCGGATTCAGATGTTCAGGAACCGGCTAGCGGACTCACGCCGGTGACCGGAGATGATACGCCAGACATGCTGTCCGATTTAACGGATGGCGAGCGCGTATACCGCAACAACTGTGCCGCCTGCCATAACCTTGAGGGACAGGGCCTGAATGGTTTACCTGCCCTGAGTAAACATCCGATCCTGGAAAAGCCTACGGCCGATAACGTTGCCATGGCCGTGCTTGAAGGTGTCTGGCCCGCAAACGGTCAGGGCATGATTGGTTTTGCCCATACGCTGGATAATACGCAAATTGCCGACGTCACGAATTATGTCATGCAGGATATAGGCAACAGTGCCGTGCGCATTACCCCGGAACGGGTGAAATCACTGCGTCAGGGCGGCGAGCCGTCACTGCTTTTACCGATAGCCCGCGCAGGGTTGGCAGTAGTTGTGCTGACGATCGGACTGCTGCTGTTTTGGTGGTGGCGCCGCCGACGTTAACCTCTCCTTCTCCATGTCATGGATGACGTGGAGGCTGCCGCGACATCTGCGCGTTCCCCGATACGCCCGACCGGTGAGGCTGGCACCATCAGCCTGCTATCAGAGCCTGCTGCCTGTACTCTGAACAGGCGCAAGGCGAGGCTGGCGTTCCTGTCTTAATCTAAACTGAAAACAGCAGATATAAATGGCCTGTCAGGATGTTATTGATAACACGTTGTTTCTGATATGTTGCATTATCTCGTGGCGAGAGAAGGGTTAACCAGCATGGAATTACGTCGAAAAAAAGATGCGGCGATGATGCGCCTTTCACCACTGCTCAGAAGCATTACCCTGGCGGGAAGTTTATTGACGATTGGCGTTATTGTGATCAATGTCTGGACGCTTTACCAGGACTGGCAAAGAACGGTTCGTATCACTGAAGAACGCGCCATTGATCTTTCTTTGGCTCAGGCCCGTCAGGCCGAAGATACCTTTCTGCAAACGGAACTGTCGCTGCGTGAAGTCCAGCGTGAAATCGAGTCTCAGGCAGAGACGGGCGGAGATGTCTCAACCCTCAACGACATCATGCGGACGTTACAGAGCCGCCTGCCGCAGCTGGAGGGTATTTTCTATTACGATGCGCAGGGGCGATGGGTCGCCAGTTCGTTAATGCACTCGTTTTCAGGAAATAACGCCGACCGGGAGTATTTCAGCTATCATCGCAACAATCCACGCAACAGCCTGCACGTGGGGCCTGCATTACGAAGCCGCAGTTCGGGCCGCTACGTTATTCCTGTTTCGCTGCGCGTCAGTGATAACTACCAGGGATTCCGTGGTGTACTCCTTGCCACGGTGAGCATCGATTACTTTCGTCACTACTACGATTATTTTGTTATTGGTCCCAAGGACTTACTGGCGCTGATGCTGGCAGACAGCACTGTGCTCTATGCTCGTCCTTTGTCGAACAGCTACATCGGTAAAAATCTCTCCTCCAGCCCGCTTTTTCACCAGCTGTTAGCCAATGCCGAACGCGGCAGCGGCCAGTGGAAAGCGAAGGTTGACGGCGTAACCCGCATTTTTGGTTTCGCCAGTTCAAGCCGTTACCCCTTGGTTGTCGCTGCAGGATTCGACAAAGAGGGGCTTTTGATTAGCTGGGCCGAAAGCCGGGTTCAGGGCGTAGTATTAAGCCTGGTGCTTCTGATGGCGATTATTCTGCTGTGGATGTTGATACGGCATGAGGCCAAACGTAGCTTACGCTATCAAATTGAATTAACCCATCTCAGGGATGAACTGACCGAAGCGAATCATTCACTGGAGAATCTGGCAAACGGCGATGGGCTCACGGGGCTGGCTAACCGCCGGTACTTTGACCACTTTCTGATAAAAAGCCTGCTGCACGGCCGCAGTAGCGGTGGGCCGGTATCATTAATCCTTTTCGATATCGATTATTTTAAACGCTACAACGATACCTACGGCCATGTCGCGGGTGACGCCTGTTTACAACAAGTAGGACGCTTACTGAAGACGTTTGCCCAGCGCCGCATCGATATCGCCGCACGCTATGGCGGAGAAGAATTTGCCATCGTGTTAGCCGACACCTGCGCCGCGGATGCGTTAAAAATAGCCTCAAGCGTGGTTGAGGCCGTCAGGAAGTTAGCGATACCGCACAGCTCGACAGGGCTGGAAACCGGGTGCGTCACGCTGAGTGCCGGCGTGGCAACAACGGTGGCAGGGGAAGGGCCAGAAAGGGCGGAACGATTAATTAAACGGGCGGATGAAGCGCTCTATCGTGCCAAACACGAGGGGCGAAACGGGGCAAGGGGTTAGCCTGTGAGAGTTGAGCCAGAGGGAAAGACATCGCCCGGGCATTGCCCGGACGAATAACGGTTATTTGTCGCTACCAAATCCCTGTTTGTGCAGTGCAGGCAGGACTTTTGGGAAATAGATGTGCTGATAATATCCGCTCACGCTGTCGCTCCAGCTTTCGCCGTCTGCTCGCCCGGTGGCTTGCCAGTGCTGAACCATTTCGGCATTGTAAGCGGCGATCTGCTGTTCCAGACCTTCGGTGTGATAGCTTTCTTCGTGACGGAAGGTCTGCAGAGGCAGGCGCGGCTTCTGGAAAGCAGGCTGGTCGACGTAACCGATAACGACGCCCGCGACAGGGAAAGTATATTCCGGCAAATTAAGCTGTTCGATCATCGCGTCCGGATCGCGGCGAATTCCCCCGATGGGCACGATGCCTAAACCTTCCGCCCGCGCAGCGGCCATAATACTGCCTAGTGCAATGCCTACGTCAGTCGCGCCAGAAACAATACTTTCAATGCTGTCCTGAGCAACCTGCTCTTTGCCCACAGCCGCCATGGCGACCCGGGATTTATGCATATCGAGAACGACGGTGATAAAAACGGGCGCTTTGGCAATCCAGGGCTGTCCACCGGCAATCTCTGAAATGGCCTGACGTTGAGCGGCATCCCGCGTAACGACCAGTGAAACCTGTTGTGAGTTAACGGAGGTAGGGGCGCGATAGGCGGTGCTGATAATGCGATCAAGGATGGCATCGTCAACAGGTTTATCGGTAAAGCTGCGCTCACTTTTATGGCTGGTGAACAGATTAATAATATCGCTCATTATTGCTCCAAAAAGGGTAACCCAAGAATTCGTTTCCCAAGGATAGCAAATACAGACTGGCACCTCTTTAACCGCACTGGCTTTAAGCTGCCGATTAATAACAAATTTAACAGGTGAGTCAGGCTGTTCGTGGGTAACGAGCAAAGGTATTAAACAGATGCGCCTGGGTGGTGAGCGATGAACGATGGTGACGAACAAGAAGCTGCTTCAGCGGGCCTGTTTCGTTTTCGAATCCCGGAGACAACACAATCCACCCTGTGAAAACGGATCATTTCCTTTAGAATAGCCGCTCTGATTATTCCCTACCGAGGTCCAGGATGTTGATTTCAAGCCTTATGGCCATTGCTGCCGTTCTGATTATGGGGGTGATAAGCCCCGGCCCAAGCTTTATCTATGTTGCCAGAAATGCTGTTGTGCATTCTCGTCTTCACGGAATCGTGACCGCTTTAGGCACTGGCGTTGGTGCTGCGATTTTTGCCCTGGTCGCGATGCTTGGGCTACAGAGGCTGCTACTTTTGGTGCCGGAACTGTTTGTGGTTATGAAGGTGGCGGGCGGGTTTTACTTATTATGGCTGGCTTTTAACATCTTCAAAGGTGCATCTCAGCCTGTACACCTCGCGTTGAATGGACAAAATGGGCACAGCAAGACATGGCTAAAAACATTCAGAGATGGGTTGTTAACGCAACTGAGCAATCCCAAAACAGCCATTATCTTTGCCTCTATTTTTAGTGCCCTTTTGCCTAAAAATATCCCGCTACTGTTTTATGTCGTCATCCCTCTGATGAGCTTTTTGATCGATTTTGTCTGGTACTCCATCGTTTCTGTCGCGCTGTCTGCCGAGAAACCGCGTCAGGTATATTTACGTATCAAGACGTCAGTTGATCGCGTCTCCTCAGCGGTTCTGGGCATACTGGGTATCAAACTAATCTCCTCATCATTCACCAAATAAGCAGCCTGACTGTTTACCCTGGGCGCGCTTAATCATCCGTTCTTTCTCCTGTCGCTCGCCGAAAAGGGAAACCGTGGGTGAGAGGACACAGATGGGTTGATTTGAGGGTAACGACCCGTCCCGGCATAAAGCGGACATGCGTAACAGTCTAGAGCCGCGCTCAGCGAAAGGCTGACTTCACAGGAAGGGGAGAGTCAACCGCCATATCTGTAGATCAAGGTATCGTCAGTCATTCCCATGCTGTCGAGGCGCTCGTTAACCAGTCTGGCTTCCAGTTTGAAACCGCATTTTAATGCAACGGACTGACTCCGCACATTACGTCCCGCGACACGAATTTCAATTCTCTTTGCGTGCAAAAAATCGGAGGCTATTTTAGTGGCCAGTTTGCACGCTTCGGGCATGATGCCTTTGCCCAGTGCATTGGTTGCAAGCCAGTAGCCGATTTCGACGTAAGGGATAGCCTGATTGCGGATGAACAAGCTTATGCAGCCTAAGAGTTCATCTGACTTGCGTTCAATGATTAAAAACTTATATTCGTCTCTGTCATTCAGGAAGTTATCTGCGGCATCTGCCATGTTTTTCTCAACTGAATCAATAGAGTGAAAACCCGGAGACCAGAGTAAGAACTCATGATGAAGTGAGCTGAACGTATTCAGTTTTCGTTGCATTTCTTCTGTACGGCCCAGGTCGGGTGCTGTCAGATAAAGCATGTCATGCTGCCGAAAAGAAGAAGGAATATCATCCAGATACATAAAAATCTCCTTAGTGCGGGTTATCTTTTTTATCATAAGCGATGAAAAGCTGCATTAGCCTAACAGAGTGAAAAGGGTGAGCCGTGCCCATTCAGGCAAAAAACAGCCAGCTTATTGCGCAATGTCCACATTCAGCAGAAAGCGAAACTTTAGCAGCCTTTCGCGGCTTTGTTAGCCGTAGGTTTTACGCTATATTCACGTTTATGTTCAGGCCCTGCACATTCTCACTCTACTCATCTCCATAACTCACCAGCCTCTCTCTAAAAAAATCAAGTTTTCGTTGATTTCGACGATTTACTGAGCGTTGGTTTTTTATTTTTTAAACACACACAGGGTGAGTTATGACAATTTCACAGCGACTTTATCTTACGTTTTCTCTGCTCTCAGCTTCTCTCGTTTCTATGGTTATTATTTCCATCGTGGTCGTTACTGGCTTCCAGTATCGCTTTCACTACGTTCAGATTAACGCCATACCTTCGATCATCGACTTAAACGTACTGATTGATGAGAACAATGAACTTCTCATTAAGCTATACGACTATCAGGGCGCAAAAGATCCTGCCAGGCAGGGGCAAATTGAATCAGAAATGAACAAAACGGTTGAGCGCCTTAATACCCTCAATCAGCATTATCTTGAGAATGATATATCCAGCGACGAAGATCTGCGGCTGACCAAAGAGGCGTTCGTCATGATTAAAAACATTCATGACAGGCTGCTGCCTTTCCTGCAGATCAACAGGATTCCCCAGTCATCATCGACGGCGAACTCAGATGAAAGCAGTAAAAATCTGAGTGAAGCCATTCGCACGCTTACAAGCAGTTACCGTAAGCAACTGCAGATAAATATTGATATCGGCACTCAACTGGATGAAACCAATACCCATATCTACTATACGACTCTATGGGGACTGATTGCCGGCTCTGGCGCCGTCATCCTTGTATTGGGTTTTTTCACGATCAAAACCATCATGTCTATACGCCGCCAGTTGAACGGCATGCGTCAGACCATGGAAGAGGCCAGTGAAAAACTCGACCTGACTCTCAGGGTTGATGAGTCACGTCATGATGAAATCGGCCTGACGGCAAGAGCCTTCAACCATCTGATTGAGAATGTTTCAGATTCACTGTCTAAGGTGGAAGCTTCAGCTCAGTCGGTAAGCTCTGCTTCTGCACAGATTTCGGCGGGTAATGAAGACCTGTCCTCCCGTACGGAAGAGCAGGCGGCCTCCCTGGAGCAGACAGCAGCGAGTATGTCCGAGCTTAGCGAAACCGTCCGTCAGACCGCTGAAAATACGCGTCTTGCCAGTCAGTTGGCGAAAAACGCCCGGGATATCTCAGAAGACAGTGCTGGTCGTGTCCGCACACTACTGTCCACTATGAGTGACATCAGGGCAAGCTCAGCCAAAATCACTGACATCATTGCACTCATTGAAGGGATTGCCTTCCAGACCAACATCCTGGCGCTGAATGCCGCCGTTGAGGCTGCACGTGCTGGTGAGCAGGGGCGGGGATTTGCGGTGGTGGCGGGTGAGGTTCGTAATCTTGCACAGCGCTCATCCTCTTCAGCTCGTGAAATCAAGGAGTTGATTGAGTCATCAATGGGCTTTGTCGAGGCCGGTTCTGAGCAGGCGGAAGGGGTAGGCTCTAACATGTCACGCATGAATGATGCGGTGCGGCAGGTCACTGATCTGGTGGATGAAATATCCGTAGCCGCCGGAGAACAGTCGCAAGGCATCAGCCAGGTCCATCAGGCCGTAAATCAGATGGACGGTGCGACACAGCAAAACGCCGCACTGGTTGAGCAGGCCTCCGCAGCATCGCGTTCTCTGATAGATCAGGCCTCCACGCTGGGTCATTTAGTGGGTGCCTTCACGATTACGCTTGCGGGTCAGTTATCCAGTAATAATCGGGAGCAAAACCGCGCCGCAGCGGTATCGTCGCCGGTTTTTAAGAAACCGCAGACCGCAGTGGTTGGCGGACAGGATCAAAACTGGGAGCAGTTCTGATAAAAGTAGGCCATAAAAGGTTCTGATAAGGATCGAAATCTGGCAGCTTTTAAACGCCTGATGCCCTGCAACAGGCGTTTTATATTTGATAAGGGCAGACCGAGAGGGCTGAGACATCGCTGCTGATGTTGGTAATGTCAGCCATGAGCAAAAAGCGAAAGGTATCGTCCCGCCTGAACCCTCGGAGACGCCAGGCAGCAGAACATTCGATTTCTCTGGTCCTGTCTTCATCGTACCCGGATTGACTATGCAGATTACCCTGGGGCCCTGTAAATCCTGGACGTTATCGTTGATACAGGCGCCACAGGACACCTCCGCTCAGGTTCAGGGACGGAGTCAGTTATCATTCTCCAGGCGGATTTTGCTTTCCTCAAGCTTAATGAGAGCGCCCGTGCGTATCTCGAAAGCCCAGAATGCATCGAAGGCCGCTTTTTCCTTCTTTTTTCCTGTCCCCAGATTAAAGGTTATCAGCCCGGCGCTGGGCTGAAGGGGAGGCGCGCTTGCCCGCTGGAAAGGTGATCACACCAAGACAGGCAATAATGAGTCCTACACCGGCCCAACCTGAAAGCGGCAGCCTTTCCCCGACAAGCAGAACGGCCAGCAGAGCGGCGACGACCGGCTCCAGCAGCGTGATCGTGGTTGCCATGCTGGCCGGGATGCGCGCCAGTCCGTAGCCATAGCAGAGATATCCCAGAAACATTGGAACCAGCGCCATATATATCCCGACGGCGGCATTATTCCAGGTTTCCAGAAGCGGTGCGCCGGTCATCAGAAGGACAGGGACAAGCAGGATACCGCCCGCCCCAAAGGTCGCCCCCATTGCCGCGCGTGGAGCTATGCCGCCCTGCATTAACCGCCGCGCAGACCACGAATAAAGGGCATAGGTAAAACCAGCCAGCAGCCCCAGCGTAATGCCCGTCATTGCAGAACCTTGTCCAGTACTGTGCCCACCGCTTTCCGCAAGGCAAAGCAGGATCATGCCGGCAAGCCCTGTAGCGGCACCGCCTGCCCACTGCTTTGTGAGGCGTACGCCTTCAAGACGGTACTCAATGAGGGCTGACAGTAGCGGGGCAGAGCCGATGGAAATGACAGTGCCGACAGTGACCCCGGCATAACGCATAGACGCATAAAAAGCGAGCGGATAAACCGCCACTGCGAGGGCACCCGTCAGCAGAAAAGGCCAATGCCGAAAAATCAGTCGCCGCTGTCGAATAAGCGGGGTTGCAGCGATAAGTCCCTGGAACAGTCCACCGATGCCCATTGCCACCGAGCCCACGGCGAGCGGGCTTAAAGCCGGGGCAAAGGTGGCGGCTGTACCGGTCGTTCCCCAGAGCACAGCCGCGATAATGACGGCCGTTGCGCCACCCGTTTGGTGTCCGGATGCAGGCATCAGTATGCCTCCATCAGTTGTTCAGCAATCACACTGGCCTGACTCACGCAGTCGCTGTTACCTTCCAGCCCGGCTCGTGAAATGCTGCCTTCCAGTAGAAAAGCGAAGTGCCGCGCCATTTTGCGCGCGCTTTCTGCATCTCCCATCATCAAATCTGTGAGATGCGCGGTCAGAATCGCCTCCACTTCCTCCTTGTGCTCACGAACGGCCTGTCGTCCCGGCGCGCTGGCGGGCAACTCTGCCGCTGCGTTCAGCAGGCCACATCCGCGAAATCCGTTTTCATAGGCAAATTCAGCATGGTCCTCATAAGCCGCGAATACGGCCAGTACCCGTTCTTTCGGCGTCATGGCAAGGTCCAGACGATTTTTGTACAAGGCAAGCCATTCCTCGTGACGAACCCTGAGATAAATCGCGACCAGCTCATCTTTAGAGGCAAAGTTGTTATATAAGCTTTTTTTGGCGACCCCGGCCCGCTTTACGATGGCATCGATACCTGTCCCGTTAATACCGTGGTTGTAAAACAGCACGCGCGCCGCACTGAGCAACTTATCATAAGCAGTTTCTGCGTTGGCAGATTGAGTTGGCATGACGATAACCTTTGTTAGCGGTATGTATGTATACCAGTCTACCTACTAAGCGGAAATATTCAACCTGTGTCTGTTTCCAGCAGTGAACAGTCGTTGCAGCCCTTTCTCTGTGGCTGCAGCGAGGATTCCGAGACGTTGTGTGAGTCTCTGGCGCTTTGCATGCGTCTGGTCATTTCTTATAGCATCCGGGGGGCCGCCAAACGTATTACGTTAGCCCTGGCCCTGTCGTGCAGCAGAATCGCATGCAGTCTCGGCTGGTCAATCAAGACGTTCAACGTCACTTTTGGGCACGACAGGTTGTCAGGATGCCGCTTTCTGCGTTCATTCGCTGTCAGGAACAAGAGAAAAGCTCGGTCGCGACGGCGGCCTGGTAAGGCAGGGAAGGATAAGCCCGCATGATTAATCAATGGGTGCATCTTTTTTCTGTCATTTTTCAGCCATAAATCGTTCATTTTTCTCGGCTAGCTTACTGCAATTCTTATTTGCAAAGCGGCGCATGTATGAGCCATCTGGCGCTTCATCACATCACCAAGAGCTGGGGCGAGAAAATCGCACTGGATAATATCCATTTTGACGCCGCCGAAGGGACGTTCGTTGCTCTGTTGGGGCCTTCAGGCTGTGGTAAATCGACGCTGCTGCGCACTATTGCCGGCCTGGAGACGGCCGACACGGGTTCGGTGAGTTTCAATCATGTGGATATCACCCATTTGCCCCCCTCCCAACGCAAGCTCTCCATGGTGTTTCAGTCTTATGCGCTTTTTCCTCACCTGAGCGTTAAAGAAAATTTGTTATTTGGCTTAAAAGCCCGCGGTGAAGATAAGCTCACGTTTGCCGATCGTCTGAGTCGGGTCAGTAAGTTGATGGAACTGGAGGCGTTGCTGGATCGCTTGCCGTCCCAGTTGTCCGGTGGTCAACAACAGCGGGTGGCACTGGGGCGAGCCGTTATCGCCAACAATACGCTCTGCCTGATGGATGAACCCCTTTCTAACCTTGATGCCAAGCTACGCCAAAGCATGCGCCGTGAGATCCGTGCCTTACAGAAGAAGTTGGGTCTGACAATGATCTATGTCACCCACGATCAGACAGAAGCCATGAGCATGGCGGACAGCATTATTTTGCTGAACGCGGGACGAATTGAGCAGCACGACACACCTGATAATCTCTACAACAACCCTGCCAGCGTGTTCGCGGCACAGTTTATTGGCGCACCGCCCATGAACATCCTGCCGCTCGCCTGCCACAACGCGAACCACTATCTGAGTCCGCTCAGGGAGCCTGTCGTCGAAGGTTTCACCGCCGGCGCACTCAGTCTGGGCATTCGGGCTGAAGATATTCAGCTTATTAACGCTGATGGCGCGGTGCTGACGGCCAGCGTGGTGAGTTACGAATATATGGGGGCTGATACCTTATTAATGTGCCAGCTTGCTCACAGCCACGAAACATTAACGGTGACGGTAGCAGGAATGAAACGGTTCAGTGAGGGAAGCCTGGTGGGGCTGCAATGGCCTGCTGATAAGCAATACCTGTTTTCCACCGATAGCGGTAAACGCTGTTTGCATGCAGAACAGCTGATGTCTGTTTCGTCCAAAAAATACGCGGTTTAACGATCTTTTTACCTAAGGGAAAATCATGTCTGCTATTCGTCTGTCACATCTGCTTCCTGCATTGCTTATCGCAACCAGCGCGTCAGTTTTTGCTGCCGATCCGGTAAAACTGCAAATGTATTATCCCATCGCAGTGGGAGGCGAGATCAGCCACACCGTTGAAGCACTGGTTGCCGATTTCGAAAAAATTCATCCCGAAGTCAGTATTCAGCCGGTCTATACCGGTGACTACGCCACGACGGTGACCAAAGCATTGACCGCTTTTCGTGGCGGTAATGCGCCACAAATGGCCGTTATTGGCGATATCGAAGCTTATTCACTGATGGATGCGGGGGCGATTGTCGCGGCCAGCGATCTGGCCAAAGACGATGAGGGTAAGAAATGGATCGACAGTTTCTATCCTGCTTTCTTACGCCATATCAATGGAAAAGTCTGGGGCGTTCCTTTTCAGCGCTCGACCGTGGTGCTGTACTGGAATAAGCAGGCGTTTGAAAAAGCGGGTCTGGATGCTGATACGCCGCCTGCGAACTGGCAGCAGGTGGTGGACTTTGGCAAAAAGCTGGTCGTGAAAGACGGGCAAAACGTCAGCCAGTGGGGCATTGAAATCCCGACTACGCCAAATGGCTATTGGGTGTTTCAGGGGTTTGCTGCGACCAATGGCGCGCATCTTGATAATGGCAAGGGCACGGCCGTGTATTTTAATACGCCCGGGAACATTGAAACGCTACAGTGGCTAACCGATCTCGGTCAAAAAGAGGGCGTTTCACCTAAAGGCGCCGTTGCATGGGGCACCACGCCACAAGATTTTTTGAGTGGCAAAACCGCGATGATGGTGACCACCACGGGTAATCTGAGCGTGGTGCGTAAAAATGCGACGTTCCCGTTTGGTGTCGCGATGCTTCCTGAAAAGACACAGCGCGGAAGCCCGACCGGTGGCGGTAATCTGTATGTCTTCAAAAATGCATCCCCGGCACAGCAGAAAGCCGCCATGGCGTTTATCCGTTGGGTCACCGCCCCTGAACAGGCTGCTCGCTGGAGTATTGCTACCGGTTATGTCGCGACTTCACCCGCCGCCTGGGAAACGCCAGCCATGAAAGACTATGTGAAACAGGTTCCGCAGGCGCTGGTGGCACGTGAGCAACTTAACTATGCCCAGCCAGAACTCTCGACCTATAACAGCGTGCAAATTCAGGAGGCGCTGAACCACGCCATTGAAGCCGCGATAACCCAGACGAAAACACCGGCAGAAGCACTGGAATCCGCCCAGAAGCAGGCCGATCGTTTGCTGAAGGCTTACCAGTAATACGATGGCGATGAACACACTTGGAACAGCATCCCCTGCTTTACGCTCAGGCGTCGGATCATTACAGCTGTGCGGCTATTTGCTGATCTTACCGGCACTGGGTTTTTTATTGCTGTTTACCCATTATCCTGCTCTGGCGACGGTGTGGGAAAGTCTGTTCAGCGCCTCACGTAACGGTCATCCGGCCCAGTTTGTTGGGCTGGATAACTACGCTGCGCTGCTGGATGACGATGTGTTTATCCGGTCGTTGTGGAACAATCTGCTCTATGCCCTGGTCACTATCCCTTTGGCGGTGATGCTGGCTCTGCTCATGGCATTGGCCGTTAACCGACGACTGGCGGCTAACGCCGTGATACGTGCGGCTTTTTTTATTCCCTCTCTTCTGCCAATGATTGCGATTGCTAACCTGTGGCTGTTTTTTTACACGCCACAGTTGGGCTTACTGAACAAACTTCTGTCGCTGTTTTCCATTGCTCCGGTTAACTGGCTTGGCGAGCCGGGCACCTCCCTGTGGTGCCTGATGGCGGTCTCCGTCTGGCGTGAGGCCGGTTTCTTTATGATTTTCTATCTTGCTGCCCTGCAGCAGATTGATCCGCGCCTGCGTGAAGCGGCGGAAATCGAAGGGGCATCAAAGGGCTATTTCTTCCGGCGCGTCCAGTGGCCATTGCTGATGCCGACCACGTTATTTGTCTTGATCAATGCATCCATGAATGCGTTTCGCATCGTCGATCAGGTTATTGCGATGACGAACGGCGGCCCGGACAACAGCAGTAGCCTGCTGCTGTTTTACATCTATCGCACAGCATTCAGTTACTGGGATTTACCGGCAGCGGCGGCCATGACCGTGGTGTTGCTGCTGATTTTGGCGGCGATTGCGCTAGTTAAATTTAAGTTGATGGATAAACGAGCCCATTATCAATGAAGCCTTCCTTTTCTGTTGGCCGCCTCGGCCTGAATCTGATTATCTGGTTAGCGGCGCTGCTATGGCTGCTCCCTATCCTGGTGGCGCTGTGGGTTGCGGTGCATCCCGCGGCAGAGCAGGGCAGCTTCCGGCTTTTTGCGCCGCTGACGCTGCAAAATTTTATTAACGCCTGGCATGCTGCCCCCTTTGCCCGTTACTTCATGAATACGATTTTGCTGGTGATGATGATCGTTACAGTCCAACTGGTGTTGGCCACGATGGCGGCTTACGCACTGGTCCGTTTTCGCCTGAAGTATTCGGGCATGTTGTTTGCCCTTATCCTATTGCAGCTCATGATCAGCCCCGATGTGCTGATCCTGAATAACTATAAAACCATTGGCGCACTGGGCCTGCGCGATACATTGACCGGCATTGCCTTACCGTATTTTGCGTCTGCCTTTGCCATCTTCCTGCTGCGCCAGACGTTTAAAAGCATCCCCTTAGTGCTGGAAGAGGCGGCGATCGTGGAAGGCGCCAGCCGGTTTTATATCTTACGTAAGATCTACATCCCGCTGGCCAGACCGATTTATATCGCCTTTGCGTTAGTCTCTGTCAGCTTTCACTGGAATGATTTTCTCTGGCCGCTGGTGATTACCGACTCGGTTAAGGTACGGCCCTTAACCGTCGGGCTGCAGCTATTTTCCGCGCCAGAGCAGGGCGTGCAGTGGGCGCTTATTGGTGCAGCAACATTGATGACAACGCTGCCGCTTTTGCTGCTCTTTCTGATATTTCAGCGTCAGTTTATTCAGTCTTTCATGCGTGCCGGTATACGTTAAGGTGAACGCCAATGTTAACGCCTCACTCGCTTAGTCTGCAGCAGCGCGAACTGCTGGCGGACGTCGCACCGCTGTATCAACCGCCGTTGCTGCGTCCCTTACCTGCGCGGAACAACGTTGTTCGTTTTGGTTTGATCGCCGACCCGCAATATGCGGATATCGAACCGGATGTTGACAACCATCTTTACTATCGCAACGGACTACAAAAACTGCACCAGGCCATCACGGCGCTCAACGCGCAGCCGCTCGATTTTGTGGTGACCCTGGGCGATCTCGTCGATCGCGACTGGTACAGCTATGCTGCGGTATTGCCGGTATATCAAGAATTAAAGCATCCCCATGCCGTGGTGCTGGGTAATCATGATGCGCAGACGATTGCCACACGACTTGAAGGTAAGGTTCCCCTACCCAAGAGCTATTACGCTTTCCGTTTTAACGGCTGGCGCTTCATTGTCTACGATGGCAATGATATGAGTCTTTACTGCAATGCGCTCAACGGCACCGATCGCCAACAGGCGGCAGCGTTGCTGGCCCGGCTGCAACATGAGCATCAACCCCACGCGCAGCCCTGGAACGGTGCCGTGTGCGCGCAACAATTGGTGTGGATAGAGCAGCAGTTACAGGCGGCACAGCAGTGCGGAGAAAGCATCGTGGTATTCGGGCATTATCCGCTGGCTCCCGGGAATACGCATATGTTAATGAACGCCGACGCGCTGGTTAATTTATTCACCCGCTACCGGGTGCGCGCCTGTTTTGCCGGACACGATCATCGCGGAGGCTATGCCCGTATTTTGGACACCGACTTTTTTATCATGAAGGGCATGCTCGACGGCCCTCTAGACGTGCCCTTCGCGTGGGTGGAAGCAGACGGTGATACGCTCAGCGTAAAAGGCTATGGTGGAGAGATAAGCCGGGGGTAAACAGCATTGGCGATGAATGTCACAACAGTGTAGGCACAGTATCTTCTGTAACGATTTTAGTTACAGCATACTGTAATTGGCCTTACTCAGGTGCCCGCGTCAGGATTAGCGCAGCAAGCAGGAAAGGTGCCAAAGCCGGGCCGGACAAAAAGCAGGGCGTTGTTTAAACGACCACAATCTGACAGCCCTGTGCTCAGCCTCAACCGCCAGAAATACCTGCCTGTCCGGTCATTGATTGATGCTGTCTGTTGGCTGGATTTCTTCAGGCGCGGTAGTTGGCTTATGTGCCATGAAAGTGCGTTTTTATCATCTGGCAAAGCGAGGCTGCTGCGGCTGATACGTTTTTTTCAGACTGATGCAGACGAACGCCAATCGCGCCAGTATCTGGCAATTTTTGCTGGTCAAATATCGCGAGTGATGACGGCATGCCCGTTTGTGTTCGCAACGTCATTCCGAGCCCGGCCGCCGCGGCCGCCCATATCCCACTCAGGCTTCTGCTGGTAAACGCAATGCGCCAGGGGATATTCATGCTGTCCAGGGCCGCTGTCGCCGCGCTACGCATCAGACAGGGTGCTTCAAAAACCAGTAACGGCAGAGGTCGGTTCCGATCGATAAATGCGCCGATATCGAAATCTTTTGCGCCAATCCAGCAGAGTGGTAATGACCCGAGCGACTCGCTGTAAGCGGTGCTCTCGTCACCCTGCCAGCTCAGTGCAACATCAAGTTCATTGTGACGTATTGCATCTAGCAGAGGCTTGTTGCGGGTCACGGTCGCGGAGACCTGAACGTCGGGGTGCGCACGTGAAAATTGCCCAAGAAGAGAGGGGAGAAGTGATTCTCCAAAATCTTCCTGCAATCCCAGCCGAACCTCGCCACGGATGCCCACCGATTTCACTGCCTGGTAAGCTTCGTCGTTGAGACTCATCAGCCTGCGCGCATAGGCAAGCATCATTTCCCCCTGGGCAGTAAGGACCAGATGTCGTCCTGACTTTTGCACCAGCGCGGCGCCTGCCTGCTGCTCAAGCTTTTTAAGCTGAGCGCTTACCGCCGATGTTGAACGCCCCAGGCGCTCTGCAGCAGCAGCAAAACTTCCCAACTCAATACCGGTGACAAAGGTTCGTAATGTTTCAGCATCGAACGTAACGGGTCTTTTCGCCATTTTTCATCCCGTTTTATGGGATTCAGGGTCCCAATATTTCTGATTTTATAGATCGTCAAAGCATCCTATCTTTCTACCACATCCTCAAGGAGAAACAAAAATGAACACGATAAAGGTGAGTCGGGAGAATATGGCCGGGATAGCACCCAAGCTGGCACGTCTCAGTGAAGAGGTCTTATTTGGCGATATCTGGCAGCTACCGTGTTAAGTTCCGCATCCATCGCTGAAAGTTTTGATGAACACCCCCCTAAGCGTCAGCAGCAAGCTGCCGACGCCAAGGCCCCGGAAATCACGCCCTTCACGTCGCACGCGCCGCGAAGCCCGTTCACCGGGGTTAAAAGGGGTTACCTGAGTTTCTTCATTGCTGAAAGTCCGCAAAGCTGTTCAGGGAAAGGTAGGGTAGGGCACGATTTATAGGGCTGTAACCGGCTACGCCGGGCGTACGGCGCCGTTCAGCTTCTGCGCCCTTTTACGTCATCTAGCACCTTCATGCCGCTTAAGCGGCATTCTGGATACGGCTCTCACTGCAGGAGTTAATTCAGATTAAAACGTCCACTATGTGCCAGAATCAAACGTTTCGCACATCCAGCTTCAGACCGGAACTCTCTGCATGCCTCAAAAAATTAAGGTAAAAAATCGTTCATATGAAGGAAGCCTGTTTTACTCAAAATGCTCTATCAGGAGTGCTGGATACATTTTAAAAGGAGCCTTAAGTGCGTCTTTTCCATTTCAGCGACAGCCCTGATATCACTATATTCAAACCTCGCCAGTTAAGAGTTCATGTTGATCGCCCTCCCGGACAGGAATGGCTAAACGGGTCACTGATATGGGCTACGGATGAAGCGCATGAGTTACTTTATCTTTTTCCTCGTGAGTGCCCACGCATCGTATTCTGGCCATTACCTGACACATGCAAAGTGGACATCGAACAATGGATGGGCAGAGACTCCCGTACCACTGCAGTAGCCTGTATCGAGCATGCATGGTTATCACGCTTTCTGAGTGGCAAAATTTACAGATACGAATTGCCTGTAGATGGCTTTGAACCAACAGGAGAAGTCGGTATGTGGGTATCACGAACTGATGTTATCCCAACTGGCCTGAAAGTGATTTCCAACCTTAATGCTGAACTTGCATTGCGCAATATAACGCTTAGGGTAATGGAAAGGCTTACGCCGCTCAAAAGTGTATGGCTGACATCACTTCACGCCAGCGGCATCAGATTGAGAAACGCACAAGACTGGGGAAAACCAGGCTGGACGCATTCTAAGCCGGGCCGCCAGATTATTTTATAAACGTATAACTGACAGGTCAGGCCCTCAAGCTACCAGCCGTACTCTGAGTAATTTTCGTCAGAGTTAATTGCGTCAACAGCTTGCCTGACGTAGGGTATTGTTTCTTCAGGCAGTGCCGATATTATTTTCCATTCAACTTTGCTGTGTTTGTCAGGCTCAGCAAGGACAGGTTCTCCGGTCCATTTTCTGCAGATAAAGTAGTGTCCCATCCATGAACGGTTATCTGTCCAAACATGCATGCTGTGCGCAAGTATTAATTCTGAAGGCAACACTTCAATACCTGTTTCTTCTTTAAGCTCTCTGGATGCAGCAGCTGAAAGAGTTTCTCCCTTTTCTAATCCACCGGCAGGCAAGCTGAAGCAACCGTCCATCCAGCCAGTATTAGCCCTTCGAAGCATGCAGAGTTCATCCCCGCGTAAAAGCAAAACAAACACTGCAACGGATAGGTTATATCTTTCACGACTCATAGTTATGTTGCGACCTCTTAGTTACTGAATCTACAGCCTATTTAATCCCCATGCCACGGGCAAACTCCCGGCTTCGGTGAGGGTTGGCCAGAGACACAAAGAATCCTGCATCGCACAGGGACGTGGCCAGCCGTTCGTGATACACGCCAGTGGCCTCCATCACCACATGAACATCCTCCGGACCGCAGTGCTGAAGCCTGAGCCAGCGAAGTATGCGCTCAACCCGCACTGCGATCATTTTTTATATTACGTTTCTTAACGCGGCCTTTGATGCCGTCATAAAGCATGCAGAGGTCAAGCGTGTCTTTGCTGACGTCAATACCGACTGGAAACATGATATCTCTCCTCTCACATAGACCGTCACGCCTGTTCGCCTTGTACATGCGGAGTCGTGCTCCCGGTAACCGTTCAACCTGATGTGCTGGCGTGAAAGGTGAAGCGGAGGGCCATATGCTGCAAAAGAAGGTTCAGCGATCGTCAATATCTGACCTTAAGGGCGAAGACCGGCTCACTCTGCTTCAGTGGTGGTAGCTAATCACCACGTATGGTTAGATACAAGCCACCTGCCTGGTGGATTGTAGGCATAACAGAAGAGTGAAATCTGTCGAACATTCTGGCGATATCATGCAGGGAATCACCTTGCTTATATTTGTCCCAGATAAATGCCTTCTGTTAAGGCGTGTAGTTAATCCGAGTTCTTCGTTTCATGGCAACGTCCCCCTTGATTAAGGATAGCGTTGCATCGACCCATTGAACTCACAGCCAGAAGCGGACATTACTAACATAGCGGTGTGTTAATCAACGGGGAGCAGGTCACCTCCTCAGGTGCAAGCCGGTGCTCACTGCTGCCACTGGCCAGAAAAGAACAGTGGCAGCAAGGGCATTAACGGAGGAGAGTGTGCGACTGAACCCACTTCTATCCAAACTACAGCTAAAAATCCCTATTTAACGCTGAGAAATAAAACAGGCCGCATCAGCGGCCATTCAGCTTCCGCACCCATTCATGCAAGCAGTTCTGAAACGGGATACGTCACCAGGTAAAAACATATGCCGGAAGGCTGGTATCCTCGTCTGTACGGTTCTTCTGTTTATTCTTTTCACACCGGCGTAATCATGTTCCTTCATTGCCACCCGGGTCTGTACTTTCATTGCCACCCGGGTCTGTACTTTCATTGCCGCCCGGGTCTGTACTTTCATTGCCACCCGGGTCTGTACTTTCATTGCCACCCGGGTCTGTACTTCCGTTATCGTCATTCAGACCAACCCCAACGGCAGTAACTGAATATCCTTTAACTAAAATTAAAAGGGGATGCTGGGCTGGCTTAAAATCGGTGTGAATGACCGGGGCAGCACGGGATACACCGGTTAAGATCAGAAATAAAAAAGCTGCTGACTGACGTATTTTCATCATTACCTCGTGATCATTTATGGGGTAAAAGGTATCAAGCAGAACTTCACTCCCGTTCACTGTAATAAAAACAGCCTGAATTAAGGTACTGCGCTAAGCCTGAAAATAAGTTCATGTTTCAAAAATGAAGGACCGTCTGGCGCTGGCTGTATCAGGCTTAGCCGTTACCCCCACTTCCTCCGTCGGCAGGATAGTCAGCCTGATGGTCACCTCCGTCGTGATCATTTGAGCTCGTCCCATCTCCCCCCTGAGTAGCGCTGGCATCGCCGTCATAATTGTTATCGCCGTCGCCATCATCTGCCAGTGCGGAATGGGTCGTCGCGGTGAAGAGAAGAGCTGAACTGATCAGAGTCATAACACCCGTTACAGGGCGAAGGAATACGGACAAAAGAAGTAACGGCAGGACTTTTCTGGTTTGCTTTTTCATAAATATATCCTTGTGTAAATCAATTAAAACCGGCAGATATCCTGTTATGTAAAATGAATGGCTGATATCAGGTTAGCCGGAACGTTTAGTTTCAGTAAGTAGAGTTAATCGATACACATTTACCAAAATCCTTTTATTCAGACCTAGCTGATATATTTCGCAGGGTTCCCAAAACGGCATTTCAGCTGTGAAAAAACTTTTCTGACGTTCATATACGGGAACGGTCAATGATTTTACAGGCCAGCCTTAGAGGTTATTGCCTGCTTTCCGCACCACTCATGCCCGGAGAGCCGTCATGTCCACCCGGACCGCCAGCCCCCCCTTCACCGCCTTTCCCCCCCGGGCCGGCATTGCCCCCGTTCCCACCGTTTCCGTCCCCCGCACCACTTCCCCCGTTACCACCGTTTCCTCCGTTCTGTCCGCCGTTACCGCCGTCACCGCCATTACCGTTTGACCCGTCCCCGGCATTGCCCCCATCGCCACCGTTGCCATCACCGGAGGCATTGCCACCATCCCCGCCGTCTCCATCGTCGGCCAGCGCGTAATGCGTGGTTGCGGTGAACACAAACGCTGAACTTATCAAGGGCATGATGCCGGTTAACGGGCGCAGGAATAAAGACAACAGCAGAAGAGGCAGGAATTTCCTTATTTTATTTTTCATTGTTGTTTCCTCGTGTTAATGACCGGAAGTGATGAATCAGGCCTGATTGTTACCACCGTCACCACCGTCCCCGCCGGGGGAGTTGTTGCCGCTGCCGCCGTTCCCTCCGTCCCCTCCGTCAGCGCTGCCATTCTGACCATTCCCGCCGTTGCCACCATCACCACCCGAGGAGTTGTTTCCACTTCCTCCGTTGCCGCCATCGCCGCCCTGGGCACCATTCTGCCCCCCGTTCCCGCCGTCGCCGCCGTCTGCATTACTGCCACTTCCGGCGTTTCCGCCGCTCCCACCGTTACCGCCGTTCGGCCCGCTGCCGCCGTTACCGCCGTTACCGCCGTTGGCTGTAAGGATGAACTGCGGGCCATTCAGAACGGCTGCACCCGTTTCGTAGCGTATAGGCCTTGTCACGCCGGCACCGTCCTGGCCGTTGATTCCGTCGTGCCCGTCAGTGCCGTTCTTCCCCGGAGTATTATCCTGTGCGCCCCCGTTTTGACCGTTGCCGCCATTCCCTCCATATTTTCCTCCGTCTCCGCCATGGCCACCCGGAGTGTTATTTCCGCTACCACCGTTGCCACCGCGTCCTCCGTTTGCATCCCCGACGCTGTTGCCGGCTGAATTATGATGATGATGATGCTTCCTGATATGGCCGTTGCCGAACTCGCTGGAATGGGCGTATGCAGACAAAACTGAACTTAACGTAACTGTCAGGATAAGGGTGTTTCGCAAGGAGTTACTTTTTTTCATGACGACCTCTTTATTTAAGGCCTGTAATCCAGGCCTGAATTAAATTCTTTAAGTCACATCTCAGGCGCTGTCGCCGCCGTCGTCACCACCGCCATTATCGCTGCCATCCCCGTTTCCGGTGCCGTTGTTATTCCCGTTATCATTTCCGCTGTCGTTGCCCGAATTATTACCACCGTCACCGCCCCGCGCCCCCGGTGAATTATCACCACTGCCGCCGTTACCGCCGGGCCCGCCGTTGGCATCACCCACTTTTATAAACTGAACCCGCGCATGATGAGGGCTCTCTTGGATGAAACTGAGATGGCTGACAGTAGAAGCGCTGGCAAAACCGGAGAACGCAAATAACAGGAATATTGCAGACTTACTTTTTTTCATAATTGCCTCGTATTCATTGACAGAAACGGGAATGCATTACGGAAAATCACATGTAAATCGACTGCAATATAAAAATATCTTAAGCCGGGCCTGGGAATATACTTACAAAAACTGAATTTAATGTTTCATTAATGTTTAATTTATTTCTATACATTTCCATATGCAACAATCAACACGACTATTAAATAAAAATTACAACACATCACTGCATTCAGACTAATAATAAAGCATCATATCAATAAGATAAAAATAATTAGATTACTAAGCTTTAACTTCTCCTCCCCGCACTTTATGCACTTAAACAGTTAAAAAATTAAATATTCACTCTCTTCAGTGTTTAAACTTTTTTGCACAAAAAAATAAAGCCAGAGCAGCTACTTTGACCTGCTCCCTGATAATTAACACAGAAGACTGTTAGCAACGTACGCTTTTCGCTCATAGCAGACTACGTCCGGTTACCCTCATAAGCGCTTCAGTCACTAAAGTGTCAACTCAACCTGAGTCAGGTATCTAACGCAGCACGGGGACCTCCGTCACAAAAAGCCGTTCCCGTCTTCAGGACGCCATAACACCAGTGAACCAGTTTTCGCATCAGTGCACCGATAGCTACCATTTTAGGTTTGCCCCGCAGGCACATCTCCTAGTAGATATTACGCATACGTTTGTTATGAATTTTCCCGCACAGAGCCGACATGTAAAGTTTGGCTCTCAACTGAGGCGGGCCGATTTTAGACATGCGTGGACGTTCCCGAACCGACGTGCCCGAGCGCTTCTCGACTGGCACCACGCCCAGAAAGGCACCCGCCTGGTCTGCTGATTCAAAGTGATGGCTGCGGAGCACAACCAGCATGTGCATCCCCAGTTGGGGCCCGACAGATTTAATCGACGTCAGCAGCGCATAATCCCGTTTCAGGTCCGGGCTGGCCTGAATGTGCGCTTTAACCTGTCGTTCAATACTTCTCACTTCTTCACGGAGCAGCTGCGCCATCCTGATGCATGAACTGACGACATCTGCAGGCGTTTCGTTAGACTGATATTTTTCGAGCCGGTTTTCCTCACGCACGGCGTCAGCGAGTATTACATCCCGCCGGCGCAGAAGTGCGCTGAGATGTCTGATATCCGCTGCGGGAGGCTCCCACCGATGCGGTTTTTTCAGCAGTGCATAACAGGCCAGCATATACGCATCCACCTTGTCCGTTTTGGTCATTATCCCCATGCCTCGGGCAAACTCCCGGCTGCGGTGAGGGTTGGCCAGAGACACATAAAAGCCCGCATCGTGCAGGGCCGTGGCCAGCCGTTCGTGATACACGCCGGTGGCCTCCATCACCACATGAACATCCTCCGGACCGCAGTGCTGAAGCCTGAGCCAGCGAAGTAGGTGCGCAACCGCGCTGCTGTCGTTGCGGATATTCCGTGTTTTGACGCGACCTTTCATGCCGTCATAAAGCATACAGAGGTCGAGCGTTTCTTTACTGACATCAATACCGACTGGAAACATGGTTTCACTCCTCTCACATTAACCGTCACGCCTGTTCGCCTTGTACATTCGGAGTCGTGCTCCCGGTAACCGTTCAACCTGATGTGCTGGCGTGAAAGGTGAAGCGGAGGGCCATGTGCTGCCAGGCAGGATCGGTATTTAAACCGTCCTCAGGGAAGGGACCGGCTCACTCTGCTTCAGTGGTGGTAGCTAATCACCACGTATGGTTAGATACAAGCGGGACGGGCTTTCACTGCGGGACAGAAGTCTGATTACGGTCAGCGCCCTCATTGCACTGTATCGAAATGAACAGCTGGGCTGGCATCTGGAATTTGCTCGCCAAAATGGCATTTCAGACGATGAAATTATCGAAGTGATAACGCATCTTGCCTTTTATTGCGGCTGGCCCAACGCCGTTTCCGCGTTGACCGTCTTCAAAAACACACAGCCTGAGTGAGGGATACCGATGCCTGTAAGCCATATAGCCATCTCAACAGCGCGTTTTCAGCAGTGGCGAGAGAAAATTTCTGCTGCGTTACAGCAATCGCTTGAAGCTTCATTTTCCGTACCGCGCGGAGACTGCTTTCAGTTTTTTGATTGTTATGACGCGCACAGCCGGATTTTTGATCGGCATTATCTTTGTGGTGCTGAGGCGGGCCGCAGCAATGACTTTCTTCTGTTTACCATTACCGCAGGTAAAACGCGTAATACGCAGCAGAAACAGGCCTTTTATCAGGATCTCATCCGGCGTCTTGAAAAATCGATGGGTATAAAACCCCATGATGTCATGATCGTTCTTCATTTCACTCAGCCAGAAGACTGGTCTTTTAGTCATGGGAAGATGTTTGACCTGGTGGATATTCCCCAACTTTAAGGAGAAAACCATGCTTGCTATGCAATACCGTTTTGTTCTTCCCGCCGATTACGACATGACGATTATTCAACGCCGGATTGATGACAACGGATATAAGATGGGGGGATTTCCTGGTCTCATATTCAAAGCCTGGCTTTATGCGTGCAAAGCCAAAGGTCCCACAAACACGGATGAAAATGTGTATGCGCCCTTTTATCTTTGGCAGGACGCAGAGAGCATGCACTGTTTTTTGTCTGGGGCAGGTTTTAAAAAGCTTACTGAGGATTTTGGCTGGCCGCAGGTGCATACCTTCCCGGTCTTATCGGCCAGGCTGTCGCCAGAGATGGTTCAAGCCGGTTTTGCTTCCCTGAACGTCAGCACCGTTCCTGCTTACGCCGATCTCGCCGGGTTAACACAGCCCCCAAAACAAGCCGGGGCGTTAGCACGCGTATCGGCTCTGGATACCTTTCACTGGCGCCACATAGATTTTTGTCTCTGGACAACGGCGCCCGCGCAAGATTCGGGCCATTTTCAGCGTTATCAGGTAGGGCATCTCTCTGTTCCCTGAATATTTACCGTCTGACACAAAATTATCGCCTAACCGCATATCTAAATGATCGGTTGTAAGACTATCTTACTGTAGATGCCAGACACGTTTGCATTAACGCTCTGGTGACGCTATCGCGTTATTCCATGACGCAAACTTTTTCATTTTTAGTGAATGAACCTAGTATTAACGTGCAAGGGGCACTTATGCCTGCTTGTCGACGGAGAAAAGAGAATGCGTATCAAGAATCACCTGAAAATGCTGACGGCTGCATCATTACTGGCACTGAGCCTTCCAATGACCTCCGCGTTCGCGGCACTGCCGGTGGGTGCACAGGCGCCGGATTTCAAACTGGAAGCCGCACTGGCAGGTAAAGAAACCACCTTCTCTTTACAGCAGGCACTGCAAAAAGGCCCGGTCGTTCTTTATTTTTTCCCGGCGGCGTTTAGTGCAGGCTGTACCTTAGAGGCGCATGCCTTTGCAGAAGCGACAGATGACTTTAAAAAAGAGGGCGCAACGGTAATCGGCGTCACCGCGGGTAATACTGACCAGATTGAGAAATTTTCTAAACTTGAATGCCGCGATAAATTCACCGTTGCTGCCGATCCAGGCGCAAAAGTGGCTGCAGAATACAAAAGTACGATGGAGATGAAAGGTAAAACGCTTTCCGATCGTACGTCTTATGTTATTGCACCGGATGGCAAAATCCTGCTGAGTTATACGGATAAAAATCCAGAATCACACATTCAGAAAACGCTGGATGCCGTGAAAAAATACCGCCAGGCCAACCCGGCTTAATTCCCGATCTGGACAGATAAATCATGTTGACTGCTATCGCCGCCGCTTTTCTGGGCGGCATCATACTTAATCTCATGCCCTGTGTGTTCCCGGTCATTTCGCTCAAGGCATTGAGTCTGATACGGCATCACGCCAGGCCCGCACAGGCTCGTGCAGAAGGGCTCGCTTTTCTGGCTGGCGTAGTGGTCACCATGATGTTACTGGTTGGTCTGCTGTTGCTGGCGAGATTCGGTGGGTCATCAGTGGGCTGGGGTTTTCAACTGCAGTCACCGCTGGTGATTGCGTTGCTGGTTCTGGTGATGCTGGCATCCGCACTTAATCTGTTTGGCCTGTTCGAGGTGGGATTATCACTTCAGCGGGCCGGCGAAGTCGGGGGCGAGCGGGGTGGATTGACCGGGTCCGCATTAACGGGGGCGCTGGCTATTGTTGTTGCTACCCCGTGCAGCGCGCCCTTTATGGCCAGCGCCATAGGTTATGCGCTTGTACAGCCCCCTGTTATCAGCTTTATTATCTTTCTTTCTCTGGCGTTGGGCTTTGCTGCGCCTTTTACCTTGATTTCCTTTTTCCCTGTCGTTGCCCGAATACTGCCGTCGCCGGGTGCCTGGATGATCACCCTTAAACATGGCCTGGCGTTTCCGATGCTGGGTGCGGCGGGTTGGTTAATCTGGGTGCTGGAACGGCAGGCTGGCTCGACGGCGCTAGCAGCGATACTGACCTGTTGCCTGCTGCTGGGTTTTGCCGCCTGGCTGTATGGCCTGGCTCAGAAGCGGCAGATGATGGGAAGGCGGCACTGGGCTCTGCACATCGCCACAGCTGTTGTAATTATCCTGTTGGTACCACCGTTATTTACGCTGAAAACCTCAACGGCAGCCCCTGATTCTTCGGATGTTGTGGCAGCGGCTGCGGTGGCATGGTCGCCCCAAAATGTGGACGCTATAAAAGGCCAGGGTAAACCGGTTCTGGTGAACTTTACCGCCTCCTGGTGCATTACCTGTCAGGTTAATGAACGTACCTCGCTGTCAACCCAGGCAGTAAAGACGGCCATGGCGCGCACCAACACCATTTATATGATTGCGGACTCTACCAAATACAATCCGGATGTTGAGCAGGCACTTAGTGACTTTGGCCGTGGCGGTTTGCCGCTGTATGTGGTTTATCCTGCTGACGGCGGAAAACCCGTTGTCCTGCCTCAGGTGTTAACGCCGGGCATCGTCATCACGGCATTACAGCAGGCGAGTGAAAAAGGCAATAAAACGTGATGGTAGATCCCTGCCGGGCATTGGATTTCCGCTGCCCGGCGGCTGCAAGGCTCTGGCGGTAACGGGTTAGCGCAACGCCTGAAAACACGCGGCTAACCCGTCATAATCCTTTCAGGCAACGCGCAGTTTTATTATCCTCGACAGGCTTTGGCAGTGATGTATTTCAAAGGAGAGTGATGAAAACAATCGGCCTTATAGGCGGCATGAGCTGGGAATCAACGCTCCCTTATTATCGGTTGATCAATGAGGGAATCAGAAGCAAATTAGGCGGTTTACACTCGGCAAAGCTGCTTCTGCACAGCGTGGATTTTCATGAAATTGAAGCCTGCCAGCGCAGTGGCGACTGGGATCGGGCTGGTGAACTACTGGCTGAGGCGGCCGTGGGGCTGGCGGGCGCCGGTGCAGACGCAATCGTCTTATGTACCAACACGATGCACAAGGTTGCCGGGGCGATTGAATCTCGCTGTCATTTGCCTTTTTTACATATCGCGGATGCGACGGGCAGGGCGATAACGAGCAAAGGCATGACCCGAGTAGCCTTGCTGGGCACGCGTTATACCATGGAGCAGGACTTCTATCTGGGCCGCCTGAATAAACAATTCTCAATTGCTACCCTGGTACCACCGGCAGAACAGCGTAACGTCATCAACCAAATCATTTTTGATGAACTCTGCATGGGGAAATTTACGGAAGGCTCCCGCCAGTTTTATCTTGAGGTGATACAGGAACTGGCTTCACAAGGTGCAGAAGGAGTCATATTTGGCTGCACGGAAATTGGTTTGCTGGTTTCAGAAGCACAAAGCGCGCTACCGGTATTCGATACAACGCGCATTCATGCGAACGATGCCGTCGATTTTATGCTGTCCTGATTCATCCTCAGTGGGATGAATCAGTGATCGAACTTTTACAGGGTGTCGAAAATCACATAAAGCTTGCGCATGGTGGTCTCCATGACCCATGTCCCTTCTGTATTCGCTTCAAAGAACAAGGTATCGCCAGGTTTGAAATGCTGTGGTGCTTCGCCATCCGCTGTGAAGGAACCCGTTCCTGACAGGAAATGCATCATCTCTGCTTGCTTAACGCCGCGACGATAACTGCCCGCCGTACATTCAAAAATGCCCATATCTGTATTTTCATGACCGGGGATCACCGTCTGCAGCCCGGCCAGTGCAATCTCGGGCGATCCCGGAAGGCCCTCAACGGTCCCCCATGATTCCAGCGTCTTGATTGAAGCGGGTTGATCAAGTTTTTGTACTTTCATTTCATGCTTCCTGAGCAGTCGTTAACGATGCAGCGTGGTCTGAATTGATACGTCAGCGTATACAAAAACAGAAAAACAAAGCGCGTCTTAAACGCTTCGGCATGAAAGTTATGCGCAGAATACATTGCCCTAAAAGCATGAAATTTCTGGCCGCAGCCTACACAGGTTTTTGAGTATGGTGCTATCGATGCCAGGTTTAGACAGTTTGAGAGAAAGTGCAGCCAGTTACCGCTCATCCGCTCGTCATTGGTTAATGCTCTGCTCAGTCAGGATCTGAAAAATGTGTAAGTAAGGGGGGGTTGCAATATCAACGAGCAGAATGAGGTAAATAAGATAATGATTTTAATCTTTATTATTTCCCTACGCCTGGAGCTCTCTGCATCAGGCTGGCAAGGGTTAATCTGATTTATCAGGTCCGTCTTAAAATGGAAATATAAAGATTCTATTTTCACACTGCTGAGTTTGAATACAGCACAGAGCAGAACGGCTAATCGTTCTGTCCTTCCTGGCGTAATCTCTAAAGGGCAAGTTATGAAAATGTTATCCGTAAAAATGGCACTGCAAACAACGGCGTTCACCATCGCGACCTTGATTACCTTTCAGAATGCAGCATTGGCTGTATCTGTACATGAACAACAGTCAGCTTCTTCGCTGCAAAAGAACAATGCGGGCAGTGCGGGGAACATCAAACTTGCTGCTCATCAAAAGCCTTCAGGCGGTTTGCGCATTAATCCTGCCTGTGATGACACCGGCGAACCTTGCCCACACGATGAAACTCAGGATGATATGTCCTGAACCTGCTCGGTTTTACATCCTGAACTGATTGTTTAGCCTTTTAATTATGCTCAACCCCCTCAACGAACTGCATCTCAAAAGCTGGACGTCTTACTGAGTAATGTGCAGTTTTTTATATTCTCTTACATCTCCTTTCCATCGTTATCGATAAGCGTTAAGGACTGAATATTGTGCTAAAAAACGCCTGTTATGATATCGCTATTACTCCCGGAACGTTAAATGCTTAACGGCGGGTAAACGGTTTCAAGATTTACTGACTTCGGCCAGCAGAAGCGTCCTGATTAACTATGCTCAGTAGACATTAATGCGTATTCGCTATTTATCAGGGAGTCATTCGATGAAAAAATTGTCAGTTGTTCTTGTTACCGCGGGTCTGCTCATGGCGATGAGTTCACAAGCTGAAGCCAAAGGCTGTTTAAAGGGCGCGGCCGTGGGCGGCGTGGCAGGGCATCTTAAACATCACGGTGTCGCTGGGGCCGCAGCAGGCTGCGCTGTTGGACATCATATGGCCAAAAAGAAACAGAAAGAAGCGGCCAGTCAACAGCAAGGGCAACAGCAGCAGGGCGGTTAATTTTTCTCGCAGTCTCTGCACCCTCTCAAAGAGGGTGCAGCTTCCCGTCGCACAGGCTTTAAGCGGTAAATTCCCGTAACAGTCAATGCGCTTCTCTGCTGGCTATCGTCGCAGGCAGACTCTCAACTTAACAAACTGGCTGCCACATTCACGGACAGTCCCAGAATCGCCAGATTAAAAATAAAAGAGATAACCGACTGCAACAAGGCGATCTTGCGCATTTCTGTCGTGCCCGTCGCCACATCCGCCGTCTGGGATGCCACCGCGATGGTGAAAGAGAAGTAGAGAAAATCCCAGTAACCCGGGCTGACGGGCTTCTCCGGAAAAATCAGTGGCGTAACCTGATGGCTACGATGGAGATAATGTTGATGGGCATAATGCATGGCAAATGCGCTGGGCAGTAAGGCCCATGAGGCGATGAGCGTCATGGCAGTCAAAAGCAGATGCAGGGCCCGCGACGAGCCCGTCAGGCTTTTTAACGTGGGAAGCTCGCTCATGATGGCCACCATACTGATCATACAGGCCACGATGACCAGCCCCAGCACCAGCGCGGCACTTTGATCCTGCATCTGGGCGATTCGTTTAATCTCATCTGGCGCGGTACGCAACATGCGAAACCAGATAAACCACAGATAGAGCCATGCCAGCACGTTCCAACTGATTAACAGTCTCTGCATTTGCCCCAGATGCTCAGGCAGTAAAACATAGCAGACGAGACCTGCCACCACAGAGATCAGCAGGCGCAACCGGGCAAACAGATTTGAGCGAAGGGAAGAGGACATGGTCGTGTTTTTGCTGGTTACTGAGTCAGTTAACTGTAGTGCAGGCCGGATGACCCTGCTGCAAAAAACGCGCGACGTTTATGGTGGGTTAAAGAACCGGCAGAACGCAAAGCCAGTCTCTGTGTAGCACGCCATTGCCATACCCGCGTGCGGGCATTAACAGCAGTAATGGAGGGTCAACAAACGAGAAGTGCGGATGGTCACCGTTGAAAGCGTGTACGTTCCCTTAAGCTACAAGGATGGCTATCGCGTAATAGTGGCTCCCCTTTGGCCGCGCGACATCTACAGGATTAAAGCACATCGCGCCGTCAGCGGTATTGCGTCAGGCGTTATACCGTCACGCCTCGTCAGGATGGACACTACCGCTGCAACGTCGCCCAGAAACCGCGCTGATGCTTATGATGTAAGGACTGCACAGCATATTTCGTGTTCCAGTCGGCACTGATTATGTGCAATGCCCCCCGGTCACTCATCATTCTGGTGCTTCGTCACCAGGAATAATGCTAAATCACTGATTTTTATTGTCATTAATTCTGGCACGTCAATTGCAAAAACTTGATCGGTAAGCAGCGCAACACATAATCTGAATTAAATAGCTGGCTAGGGTTCCGGTTCACGCAGGTGAATGTCTGGTCCGAGAGCTGGCGACCTCTGAGAGGTTACACGGCGGGACAAAAGCCCGGGAGACAGCAGCACCGTCAGGTGTCGCGCTGCTCCTTTTTTGTGCCAACCAGAGGTTAACCATGAAAACAACGCCGTTCATCCGCACGCTTTTGCTGTCACTCACCTTGCTGATCAGCTTTTCTTCCTTCGCCACGGTTAAAAAAGAGTTCAACATCTGCTGGACGATCTATGCGGGCTGGATGCCCTGGGGCACCATCAGCAATGAAAAAATTATTGATAAATGGGCCAGCAAATACGGCATCAAAATCAATATTGTTCAACTCAACGACTATATCGAATCCATCAACCAGTACACGGCAGGGCAGTTTGACGGCTGCACCATGACCAACATGGATGCGCTGACTATCCCGGCGGCAGGTGGGGTAGATTCGACAGCACTCATCACCGGCAGCTATTCCGATGGCAACGACGGCGTCGTGCTAAAAGGGATGAATAAAAAACTCAGCGATCTGAAAGGTATGTCGGTTTATCTGCCCGAACTCTCGGTATCGCACTATCTCCTGGTTCGCGGACTGGAAAAAGCCGGGCTGCAGGAAAAAGATGTGAAAGTGGTTAATACCTCCGATGCGGATATCGTCTCGGCCTTTGGCACCAGCAATGTGCGGGCAGCGGTAGCCTGGAACCCGCAGTTGTCCGTCATCAAAAAGACGCCACAAACCACCGAAGTGTTTAGCTCCACCCAGGTGCCCGGTGAACTCATCGACATGATGGTCGTGAACACCCAAACGCTGAAAGATAACCCCGCCCTCGGCAAAGCGCTGACCGGTGCGTGGTTTGAAATGATGGCAAAAATGCAGGCGGGTGATAAACAAGCGCTGAGTGCAATGGCGGCAGATTCCGGTACCGACCTCGCGGGCTATCAGGCTCAGCTTAAAACAACGCATCTGTTCTGGACGCCTGCTGAGACATTGGCCTTTATTTCTTCGCCTGATCTGCCAAAGACCATGCAACGCGTGGCGAACTTCTCGTTTGACAAAGGTCTGCTGGGTCAGGGCGCACAGAGCGCTGATTTTATCGGCATGACATTCCCGGGCAACGTCACCGTTGGCGATAGGGCTAACAGCAAACTGCGCTTTGACGACAGCTATCTTAAGCTGGCCGCTGCGGGCAAGTTGTAACCACTGACCACGGGAGTTCATGTCATGCGCTACATCAACCGCTATCCCCGCCAGGGCATGCGCCTGACGCTAATGCTGTTGCCCTTCGTGCTGATCATCGCCGCCTGGTTTATCGGATCAGCGGTGCGGCTGGAGGCCAATCCGCAGGACAAACTGCTGCCCGGACTGTCGCAGATGATTGAGGCGATTGATCGGATGGCCTTCACGCCAGATAAGCGCAGTGGCGAATACCTGCTGTGGGCCGATACGTTTATCAGCCTGAGCCGTCTGCTCATGGGGCTGGCGCTCTCCTCGCTGATTGGCCTGTGCCTCGGCATTGCCGCGGGCGTTTTTCCGATGTCCCGCGCCGCACTGTCACCCCTGATGACGGTTGTCTCAATGGTGCCGCCGCTGGCGATTCTGCCCGTGCTGTTTATTGTTTTCGGCCTGGATGAGCTGTCGAAGGTCATGCTCATCGTCATTGGCATTACGCCGATGCTGGCACGCGATCTTGAACAGCGGGCACGGGAAATTCCGGCGGAACTGTTAATCAAAGCGCAAACCCTGGGAGCCAATAGCTGGACGGTCGTGCTGCGGGTCGTGCTGCCGCAGCTGTTATCACGGCTTATCACCTCGGTACGGCTGCTTCTGGGATCGGCCTGGCTGTTTTTAATTTCCTCCGAAGCGATTTCGGCGACCGCCGGGCTGGGCTATCGCATTTTCCTGGTGCGTCGCTACATGGCGATGGATGTGATTATCCCCTATGTCATCTGGATCACGCTGCTGGCCTGGCTGATGGATCTGGGCCTGCGCAAGCTGCACAACGCCTGTTTCCCATGGGCGGAAGGAGGCCGGGAATGAGTTTTATCAGTATCGACAATATCTGGCAGGAGTACGGCGACCACGTGGTGCTGGAACGCATCAATTTGCAGGTTAAGGCGGGCGAGTTCTGCTCTATGGTCGGTGCATCGGGCTGCGGGAAGTCGACGTTTTTGCGCCTGCTGCTGGGTCAGGAAAAACCCACCCGGGGAGAGATCACCCTGGATGGTAAGGCACTGGCGACAGAACCCGACCGCAGCCGCGGCGTCGTGTTTCAACGCTATTCCGTGTTTCCCCATCTCAATGTACTGGATAACGTCGCGATAGGGCTCGAACTGCCTGCTTCGCCCTTGTCGGGTCGCCTGTTCGGCGCCCGAAAACGCGCGGCCCGGCAGCAGGCACGACAGATGCTGGACAAAGTAGGGCTGGGAAATGCGCTGGATAAATATCCGGCACAGCTCTCCGGCGGAATGCAGCAAAGGCTGGCAATTGCCCAGGCTTTTATCATGCAACCGCGAGTGCTGTTGTTGGATGAGCCCTTTGGCGCACTGGATCCCGGTATCCGCAAAGACATGCACGCGCTGCTGCTTCAACTGTGGAGTGAAACCCGAATGACGGTCTTTATGGTCACCCACGATCTTACCGAAGGCTTCAACCTGGGTACACGGCTACTGGTATTTGACAAAGTCCGCCACGATCCCCAGGCCCCTCATGCCTGGGGGGCGCGTATCACCTACGACATTCCGCTGAATGAGGCGCGAATGGCACAGCTGATGACAGACAGTAAAGACAACGTTTATGCATTAAGGAGACAGCAATGACGGCACGTTTTCACTCAGCGCCCAGCCTGCGCGAAGAGCGGCTTCCCGGCGGGGCGCACACCTCATTCATTCTGCGCAAAGGGCACATCCTGCGCCTGACCGATATTGATGGCGGCGCGAATGTCAGCATGATGATGCTTAATCCGCATGAGAAAAGTGAACGCCTTAATCTACCGGATACGCTGAAGGGCCAGCATACGGCCCGGCTCACTACCGGCCACTGTTTTTATTCCGATATGGGCCGCGTACTCGCCGGGATCGTGGCGGACAGTTGTGGCTGGCACGATCCGTTTGGGGGCGTACTTAACGCGGCGGAAACGCGCGAAAAATATGGCGCAGGGCGCTATCAGGAGCTGCGGAATGGGTTTTACCGCAATGGAGTCGATAATCTGCTGGTCGAGATGGGCAAATGGGATTTGGGTCTTGAAGATCTGCTCATGGTCGTTAACTTCTTTAGCAAAGTCACCGTCGATGAAGATGGCCGCTTCCGCTTCGATACCGAACATAGCCGCGCAGGGGATGTTGTTGAGCTGTTTGCCCCAATGGACGTGCTGATCGTCCTGACCGCGCTCCCCCATCCAATGGATCCTGCCCCTGACTATGCACCGCGTCCCATCCAGCTGAGCTGGTATCAGGCCGATGACGTACAGGCTACCACCGAAGCGCTGTTCATCCGCGATGAAAATCAGCGCGCGATACATAACACCCAACTTTTTGCCCTGTAAGGAGTCAGCGATGATGATTATTTCCAGCGACCGCCGCCCAGAGGATGCGGTTTACCGTCATGTGATTCCGGCGGGCGAACCCTGGCTGTTTGAGGTCAAACAAGGGCAAACATTGCGTCTGCTCGACCTGGAAGGGAATCAGGCGATCGATACGCTGTTCTACAACGCAGATAATCCGCGCGAGCGTTACGATCCCCAGCGTACGCTGCGCCGTCAGGGTAATGCTTACCTGACCACCGGCAGCGTACTTTACTCGAATATGGGCAATCCGCTGCTGACTATTGTCGCCGATACCTGTGGCCGCCACGATACGTTGGGCGGTGCCTGCGCGCAGGAAAGTAACACGGTACGTTATGCTCACGACAAGCGCTATATGCACAGCTGCCGGGATAATTTTCTTTGTGCCTGCCTGCATGACGGTCGCCTGCATAAACGCGATATCGGCGCCAACATCAACTTTTTTATGAACGTTCCCGTCACGCCGCAGGGTGGACTGACCTTTGAAGACGGTATTTCCGCCGCCGGCAAATATGTTGAACTGCGCGCCGAGTGTAATGCGGTGGTCTTAATCTCAAACTGTCCGCAGCTGAATAACCCCTGTAACGGCTGGAATCCCACGCCCGCCGAGGTATTGGTATGGAACTGAGCCTGGTGCGACTGAACAATACGCACGCCTGAACAGGAGAAGCCCCGGGGACGGCCTCAGGGGACATGTCGACTTTCTGCGGGACGACCCGCTTTCCTGAGAGTTCCGCTTATGTTTGATACCTTACTGATTGCTAACCGCGGTGCGATCGCCTGCCGCATCTTGCGCACCCTGCGCGCCATGCAGGTCAAGGGGGTGGCTGTCTATGCCGAGGCCGATCTGGGCAGCCTGCATATTCGTGGTGCCGATGAAGCGTTGTCCCTTGGCGACGGCCCGGCGGCACAAACGTATCTGGCCGCTGAAAAAATTATTGCCGCAGCGCAGCAAAGCGGTGCACAGGCGATTCACCCGGGCTACGGTTTTCTCTCTGAAAACGCCGGGTTCGCTGAGGCCTGCGAGGCCGCAGGGCTGATTTTTGTTGGCCCAACGCCACAGCAGTTGCGGACTTTTGGTCTGAAGCACACGGCCCGTGCTCTGGCGAAAGCTGAAGGTGTGCCCTTGCTGGAAGGCAGCGAATTACTGGCCGATGCCGCCGAAGCCTGCCGCGTCGCCGAGACCGTTGGTTATCCGGTGATGCTGAAAAGTACGGCGGGTGGCGGCGGGATTGGCATGCGCGTTTGTCGCGATGCGCATGAACTGACGGAAGCGTTTGATACCGTGCAGCGGCTGGGGCAGAACAACTTTAGTGATGCCGGCGTGTTTCTCGAGAACTATATCGAACGCGCACGTCATCTTGAGGTGCAAATCTTTGGTGACGGGCAAGGAGACGTTATCGCGCTGGGCGTGCGTGACTGCTCGGTGCAGCGGCGTAACCAGAAGGTCATCGAAGAAACACCTGCCCCCAATTTGCCTGAAGGCATGGCACAGGCGCTCTGCGAGGCGGCAGTTGCGCTGGGTAAAGCAGTGAACTATCGCAGCGCGGGCACCGTGGAGTTTGTCTATGACAGCCTGAACCAACAATTTTACTTCCTGGAGGTCAACACTCGCCTTCAGGTCGAGCATGGCGTAACAGAACAGGTCTGGGGCGTTGACCTGGTGAAATGGATGATTGAACTGGCTGCGGACACCTTGCCGCCCCTGCGCGAGCTGGTTGCCGGGCTTGCGCCACAAGGCCATGCTATCCAGGCACGCATTTATGCGGAAGATCCGGCACGGCAGTTTCAGCCTTCACCGGGCCTGCTGACAGACGTTGCCTTTCCCGACCAACAGGATGCTCGCCTGCGCATTGATCACTGGATTGAAGCCGGTTGCGAAGTGCCGCCCTTTTTTGATCCGCTGCTGGCGAAAACGATCGCCTGGCGGCCCAGCCGCCCGGAGGCCATTGCCACACTGGCGCAGGCGCTGGCAGAAACGCGTTTATACGGTGTTGAAACCAACCGCCTCTATCTGCAGCAAATTTTAGCGTTTGCGCCCTTTGTTCAGGGAGAACCCTGGACCCGTTGTCTGGAACAGCTGAGTTATCAGGCAGCGACGGTTGAGGTGCTAGCCGCCGGTACACAAACCAGCGTGCAGGATTATCCGGGCCGTCTGGGCTACTGGGCGGTCGGCGTACCGCCATCGGGGCCGATGGACGACCGCGCCCTGCGTTCAGGCAATCGGCTGCTGGGCAATGACGAGGGGGAAGCCGCACTGGAAATTACCCTCACCGGACCCACTCTGAAATTCAATACCGCCATCCAGGCCGTCATCTGCGGTGCACCACTGAGCGCTACCCTGGATGGCCAGCCCGTGCCGATGGATTGTGTTTTTACCATTCCCGCCGGGGCGACGTTAAAGCTGGGTGCTGTGAGTGGGTCGGGCGTGCGAAGCTATCTCTGCCTGAGCGGCGGCATTCAGGTGCCAACGTATTTAGGCAGTAAAAGCACCTTTACGCTTGGCCAGTTTGGCGGCCACGCCGGACGCGCACTGCGTAGCGGCGATGTGCTGCACCTGGCCCCACAGACAGCAACGGAAGCTGGCGTGGCACTTCCTGAGGCATTGCGCACGGATCTCCCGCAGATCCGCACCCTACGGGTAATTTATGGTCCACACGGTGCGCCGGAGTTCTTCGCGCCGGACTATATCGCCACTTTTTTTGCCACGGAATGGGAAGTGCATTTTAACTCCAGCCGCACGGGCGTCCGCCTGATTGGGCCCAAGCCCATCTGGAGCCGAGACAGCGGGGGCGAAGCCGGACTGCATCCGTCAAACATTCACGATAATCCGTACGCGGTAGGTGCGGTTGATTTTACCGGCGATATGCCGGTGATTCTGGGCCCGGATGGACCCAGCCTCGGGGGATTCGTTTGTCCGGTCACAGTCATCGAAGCCGATCTCTGGCAGTTAGGGCAGTTGAAAGCCGGTGATAAAGTGCGCTTTACCTCGGTGGATTTAACCACCGCGCGCCAGTTGGCTAAAGCGCGAGGCCAGGAACTGGCAACGCTCTGTGGCCAGGCGACAGCCTGGCAACCTGCGCCGCTGACCTCGCCGATCGTGATGACCTGCGGTGAGGCCGATAAGCGTCTGGTCGCGCGAATTTCTGGCGATACGCATCTGCTACTCGAAGCCGGGGAGCCGGAGCTGGATCTGGTTCTGCGTTTTCGCATTCATGCCCTGATGCAGGCGCTGGAAGCGCATGCAAAAGACGGGGTGATTGATATCACGCCCGGGATTCGTTCGTTGCAGATCCATTTTCAGCCTGAAATCCTCACCCATGACGCGCTGCTGGACTGGGTACGCGGCGAGTGGCTCAGGGTTTGCCTGAGTGATGATCTGCAGGTGCCAACTCGCGTAGTACATCTGCCGCTTTCCTGGGACGATCCCGCCTGTCGCAAGGCGATTGAAAAGTACATGACGACGGTACGCCCTGATGCACCGTGGTGCCCCAGTAACCTTGAATTCATTCGCCGCATTAACGATCTGCCTGACGAACAGGCGGTCTGGGAGACGGTGTTTGAGGCCAGCTATCTGGTTATGGGGCTGGGCGATGTCTATCTGGGGGCGCCGGTTGCGACACCGCTGGATCCGCGCCATCGCCTGGTCACCACAAAATACAACCCGGCGCGCACCTGGACGGCAGAGAACTCGGTGGGTATCGGCGGCGCTTACCTCTGCGTTTACGGCATGGAAGGACCTGGCGGCTATCAGTTTGTGGGGCGCACGCTTCAGATGTGGAATCGCTATCGAGAGGTTGCTGATTTTGCGGGGAAACCCTGGCTGCTGCGCTTCTTTGATCAACTGCGGTTCTACCCTGTATCCGCCGAGGAACTGGTGCAAATCCGCCGCGATTTCCCGCTGGGGCGTTATCCGCTGCGCATTGAGCCCAGTACGCTGCGGTTGAGTGATTATCAGCAGTTTCTCGCTCATGAGGCGCAAAGCATCGCGGCGTTTCGTGACCACCAGCAACAGGCGTTCAATGCGGAACGCGATCGCTGGATCGCCAGTGGTCAGGCCCATTTCGACAGCCAGGAGAACGTGGCAGAAGAGGGCGGTGATGCACCGCTACAGCAGGGCGAGCAGGGTGTCGAAAGCCCGGTTTCCGGCAACCTTTGGCAAGTGCAAACCACGGTGGGAAGTCGGGTTCAGGCGGGGGATGTTCTGGTGGTGCTGGAATCCATGAAAATGGAGATTCCGTTGCTGGCACCCTGCGATGGGATCATCCAGCAGGTTAACGTACAGCCAGGCAGTGCCGTGCGCGCCGGACAGCGGGTTGCGGTGATTGTGGAGGATAACACTTGATTTTGCGTTGGCACTGGCAGCGATAATCGCTGGGCCTGAGTGCTTATCGATCATGCCCGTTAGTGATCTTGAACGGGCAGGTGCGCGAGACTGACCTTCTCGTGCACCTGCACGCTGCGTCGGTAACACGCACCACAGCGTGACGTGCATGTTATCTGCATCAATGTTTCAGGGAACAATAACCATCTGTGAAGGCGCGCCTACGGCAACATAGTTCCCGGTAAAGCTGATGGCACCACTCGCTTTATCCACCCTGAAGCTGGTGATGTTATCGCTACGCTGATTCATCACGTAAATCATGCTGCCATCAGGGGATAATGTCAGCGTTCGGGGATAATCCCCGCGCGTCCACACATCATCTTTATGCGTCAGTGTGCCGTTTGCATTGACCTCAAAGTGCGCAATGCTGTCATGCAGACGGTTGGCGACGTAAAGATTTTTCCCGCCCTTATCAATGACTAACCCGGCTGCAAAACTGGTGCCTTTATAACCGGCAGGCAGCGTAGAAACCGTGGCCTTTTCCTGCAAAGCACCGCTTTGCGGATTAATGAGGTAATGTGTGAGTGTGGAGGCTTCTTCATTCACTAACCAGAGCGCATGACCCTCAGCGCTAAAAACGAAATGGCGGGGGCCTGCACCGGCAGACGAGGCGTTTATCCATGCGGGTTTGCCGGGCGTCAGGGTACCGTCTTTATTCAGGTGGTATTGGTAAATGCGGTCCAGCCCCAAATCCGTCGAGTAAACAAACTGGCCCGTGGGATCGCTGGCGACCATATGAGCATGCGGACCATTGTGATCGCTGATGGCAAAGCTGCCTTCTACCGCTGCGGCCGGTTTGCCTGCGCCAGCCGGGCCGCTGTCCTGATGATGATCGACAGCCTCACTCAGCTTGCCTTCTGGCGTCACCGCAAACACTGTAATACTGCCGCTGACATAATTTGCGACCAACAGGTAACGCTGATCGGGTGTCAGGGACAGGTACACCGGTCCTTTGCCTTGCGTGTCGACCTGATTTAATGCCGTGAGCGAACCGTCCGTACCAATCTGATAAGCGGTGATGCTACCTTTCTCGGTCTCACTCGCCACATAAAGATGTTTACCATCCGCTGACGCCACCATCTGTGCCTGGTTGGGCAGTTGACTCACCAATGTTTTTCCCGACAGTTCACCCTGCGCATTGAGGATAAATCGATAAACCCCTTCGCCATTGGGATTATAGGTACCCACATACGCGTAAGATGCCTGAGCCATCAGCGGCACAATGGCCGAAGCACTTGCAACGGCGGCTACCGCCAGAATCGTTTTATTCATCATTTTTCCCTACTCGTCAGTGTGGTTAATTTTTACGGTCGCCTGAACATCCGGGCAATGAATACTTAGTAAGCAAAAGGGCAGAGCGTCGCGTTTCAGTAATACGTTCTTTCTTCACGTCGAAACGGTTGCCAGAAAAGGGAGATGAGCGGTATTCGTTTGCTGTTAGTCGTGTCGCTTTTTGAAATGTCAGAAACGGCCCCTCGTGGCACGAAGCCTTACGTTGATGCTGTTCGTTTTCTGATGCGTCCGTTAAGCGTTGTGTCAGCTAAGTTAAACCAGAGTCTGGACAAATTATCAGCAATGTCTGGCCGGATACAGAGAGTATTTTTCCAGTACTAAACGGAAATGTTTTGGCAGGGGGTGAGATATGTCACAGGAGAGGCAAGTACTCCAACTACCCGTTAGCCAGTTGGCATGGATAAGTAATGTCTACATCCTGGGCCTGATGTTGGTCATACCGCTTAGCAGCTGGCTGGCAAGACGTATGGGGGCCAAACGTCTGTTCATGCTCTCAGCACTCCGAATCCTAAGCCGTCATCAGTTGCGTCCTCAGCCGGGAAACCCTGGAAAAAGGACGATAATGCGGACATCTCAATACAGCCAGAGGCGGACATCTGAATTTAGCCGCTACATGATAAATGCGCATAATACTAATTATGTTAAATAAGACATCCCGCCGCGTACCCGGTTACGAACCGGGACCTCACCTTCGTCCCCTCTGGACCTGAAGCCCGTTAATCACCGGGCGCGCTACGTGAAAACTGGCGCACAGAACCCCTGCGGGTTATACAGAATTCACGTAGCGTTGCCTGCTTACCCCCTCACATCGGGGCATGCTCAGAATGTTGTCCAGTTTTCTTCCAGCGTTGTCTCTTTTGATCGCATGGAATTGTCATGCGTCGTCGGGGATGCGGTAACCGTTACGGGCGCAACAAGTGCTGTTTTAACGGCGGAGGATGAATGATCTGAAAGTGTAAAAACGGATACAGACTGCATTAGCAGATCGGCCTGTTCACGCAGGCTTGCTGCCGCAGAGGCAGACTCTTCCACAAGTGAAGCATTCTGCTGCGTGACGTCATCTATTTCCGTCACGGCTATGCTGACCTGTTCAATGCCGCGCGCCTGTTCAGCAGTAGCGGCGGTAATTTCCTCCACCCTGTCAGTGAGTTGGCCCACCGAAGAAACAACGGCAGACATCGTGCCAGCAGAACGCGCTACCAGCGTTGAGCCTTCACTGACGCGCTGAGCGTTGGCCTCAATGAGCTGACGAATCTCACCCGCAGCAGTCGCACTGCGCTGCGCCAGTGAACGAACTTCACCAGCGACAACGGCAAAGCCGCGACCCTGCTCACCCGCGCGGGCAGCTTCGACGGCGGCATTGAGCGCCAGAATGTTGGTCTGGAAAGCGATGCTGTCTATCACTGAAGTGATATCCGCAATGCGCCCTGAACTTTCGCCTATGCCCTTCATGGTATCGGTGATATCTGAAGTGATGTCATTACCCTGCCGGGCAATCTCACGTACCGTAACGGCCAGCGTGGCGGCCTGGCTGGCATTATCTGCGTTATTCCTGACCGTGACACCCAGTTCACCCATCGTGGCAGCGGTCTGTTCCAGCGCGCTGGCTTGTTCTTCAGTGCGCTGTGACAGATCGGTGTTTCCCTGAGCTATCTGAAGGCTTGCTGCGGCAACGCTTTCCGCATTCGCCCGAACGGCACTCACGGTTTGCACCAGGGAATGCTGCATGCCACGAATAGCTTCAAGCAGTTTCCCGGTTTCGTCTCGTCCGCTCACCGGCACCTCTGCAGTGAGATCACCTTCAGCAACCCTTACCGCCGCTTCAAGTGCGATATTGACGGGCCTGACGATACTGCGGGTAATAAACCAGGCGAGCGTTGCTGCCAGTACAATGGCAGCCAGGCTGAGTGAAACGAGTAACGTTACGGCGTTGCGCTGCTCTGACGCGGCTTTAGCTCCCGCGGTCTTCATCTGCTCCCCCTGGAAGTTGGCGAGGTCCGTGATGGCCGTTGTGTATTCATCCTGAGCCTGATAAGCCGGCCCGGTGAGTAGTTGCGTCACCTCATCCCGCTTGCCTTCCATACCCAGTTTTACCGCCTGCTCAGAATAAGATAGATACTGTTTCCCTGCTTTTTTCATGACGTCAATCAGCTCGCGACTTCTGGGAGCGTGCAGTATGTGATCGACTTTGTTGAAAGCCGTTTCAAGCCGGGTGCGGGCCTGCTCATAATTTTGTTTCAGTCTTTCTTTTTGCGCCGGATCGTCGACAAGCGCGATGCTGCGAACCATACGACTCATATCAGTAACGTAAAAGCGAAGATTACTGGCAGCGGTAGCCTTGTCAAAACGATCGCCGGCCAGTTTATCCACGGTGTCGCCCAGTGAGTCGATACGCATTAAACCGGCCAGGGTAATAACGATGAGAAGAAGCAGGATAAAGCCAAATCCGGCACCGAGACGGACGCCGATTTTAATATTGTTCATTATCTTTCCTCGGTTAACACTCGAAAATGAAACAGTAAAGAAAACGGCTTCGTGCCGGGAGCCGATAATACGGGCGTTTGGCAAGATGGTGTTCTTAAATCAGTCCATAGCCCTGCTTAAGCATCTTGATGGCGTGTTCAGAGTGCTACTCCGCCCCACATCCCATGTTCAACCTGACATTTCCACCGCGACGAGAATCAGGGTTTTGCCCGCTTCTGGTTACAGAGCGGGACGAAATCGTGAGGAACTGCATCAGACAGCATCCAGTTCCTCAGCGTTTATTAGCGGAGCAGTGACAGCATGGTCTGTGGCACCTGGTTGGCCTGGGCCAGTACAGAAGAGCCCGCCTGCTGCAGGATCTGCGCGCGGGACATGTTCGACACTTCCGTCGCGTAATCCGCATCCTGAATACGGCTGCGGGCCGCGGTCAGGTTTGTCACGGTATTGTTCAGGTTGCTGATGGTGGACTCGAAACGGTTTTGCGAGGCACCCAGCAGGCTGCGCTGGTTATCGACCGCTTTGATGGCTTTATCAATGTCGGCCAGTGGCGTGGTACCTGACGCTGTGCCGCCTGAACCGCCGGTGACAGCCCCTTTCAGCACGTCGAAGCCGATGGCTGACGTGGTGCGGGCATTGCCGTTGACCGTCTGGCCTGTCGTAGAACTGGTATTCTGAGTGGTGCCTGTAGAAGCGTTGCCCGCTGCAGCCAGGTCAAAACCGTCGCTTGAGCTCAGCGCAATACCAATAGTTTCGCCGTCTTTTGCGCCCACCTGGAAATTGTAGGTGGTGCTGCCGGAGCCGGTGTTCAGCACTTTGATACCGTTGAAATCAGTCTGTTTCGTAACGCGGTCGATTTCCTGCATGCGCTGGTTAACTTCAGCCTGAATCGAGTCGACATCCGAGGCTGAGTTAGAGCTGTTCTGCGCCTGAACGGTCAGGTCACGAACTCGCTGCAGATTATTGTTAATTTCAGTCAGCGCGCCCTCGGCGGTCTGCGACAGCGAAATACCGTCGTTGGCATTGCGGGCGGCAACGGTCATCCCGTTGATGTTGGAGGTGAAACGGTTAGCGATGGCCTCACCGGCTGCATCATCTTTTGCACTGTTGATGCGCAGACCGGAAGACAGGCGCTCAATCGCCGTGCCTAGTGAAGACTGTGACTTTGTCAGGTTATTCTGCGTAACCAGTGACAGCGTATTTGTGTTGATAACGGCCATGTTGACTCCCTGTAGTCAAAGCGTGCAAATCACGCCCTAACGTTATCGTCACGATAGTTGCTTTCTTTAATTGTGACGCAGGTCGATCATTTATCACTGGAATCAATTTGACATACTGACGATGTGTCATGTTGACCATGCAACAGGCCTCTTTTTACTGACCACCTGTCAATCAGCCCAGATGGCCTGCGCCTCCTAAAAAGGGGCATTCATTTCACGTCAAGCCGGGATTGTCTGGTCACGGACTCAGGTAAGTAGAGTAATGGCACGGATTATCGCGGCTTTTCGATCGGGGAGAGATGTTTGTTGGAAAAGGATGTTTAGTCTCTCAATCAACTTATTGTGCGTGACGGATTTCTCATCATAAGGGTTTTCTGAAGGCAACCCCATCAGTGGGGCTGGACGTGACTGAGATGACAGATTCCGACGTCAGGCAAAGCCGTTGCGCAGGCAATTGAAGTACGCAGAAACAATTTTTTTCAGATTATTCTCAGTAATACTGGGGCGAAATAAGCACTAAATGCAAAAACCCATCTAGGATTAATCCGGTCGGACTGCTCTTGACGTCCGGCAAAGATTAACCAACACCAGAACGCCCTATATAACGAGAAAAGACATGAAAATATCGACTCGCCTTGCTGCAGGTTTCGGCCTGCTTATCTTCCTGTTCATCATCTGCACCGGTACTGCGCTGAATGCGCTCTATAAAGCCCGGGAAGGAATGGACAGGATCGTAAACATCAAAATGAAAAAGTACCAAATTGCGCAGGACATGCTCGGTGAACTGAGAGAGATGTCCATAGACGTCAGAACGCTTGGGCTGCTGAGCGATCCTGTGGCAATGAAACCCGTAGCAGAGCGCATGCAGAAAACTCAGGCGCAATATAGCGCTAACCGCCAGGCTCTTGGTGACTTGCTGAAGATCGATTCTCTTCCGGCAGGACGGAACGCTTTCAAGAGACTGACCGATACAGAGGCCTCTTTTTTTGCCATTTTTGCAAAGGCCAGTCAGCTTGGCCTGGCCAATCGCGATAAAGACTTCTTTGAGTGTCTGACAAAAGAGGTCCAGCCCGTGCAGGATAAAATGCTCAGCGATTTGCAGGTTGTGACAGGGATACAGCAGAAGACAAGCTTTGCTGAGGTGAAGGAGAACAGCACTTCAACTTCACGCTCATCTCTCATCCTGATCCTTCTGGCCGGTGCATCCATTTTCATCAGTGTCGGGGCCTGTGTATTGGTTGTCCGTGTACTAATGCGCCAGCTGGGCGGTGAGCCTGCCCAGGCGCAGGCACTGGCCGCCACCATTGCGGCCGGCGACCTCACATCGCCGGTCGTGCTTCGCCGCAACGACACGACCAGCCTGCTGGCGTCGCTTGACAGCATGCAGGCCAACCTGCGCGGCCTGGTGTCGCAGATTAAAGAGACCTCTGCCTCTGTGGCCCTCGCCTCGGACGAAATCGCGCAGGGTAATACTGAACTGTCATCCCGCACCGAACAGCAGGCGGCTGCGCTGCAGGAAACGGCCGCCAGCATGGAGCAGCTGACCGCCACGGTGAAGAGCAACGCGGCCAGTGCGCAGCAGACAGCAGAGTCCGCCCGTGGGACCGCGCAGCTGGCTCACGCAGGCGGGTCGGACGTACAGCGCATGTCAGTGACCATGCAGGACATCTCAGCGAGTGCCGCAAAAGTCCGCGACATCACGTCAGTGATTGAGGGCATCGCGTTCCAGACCAACATTCTGGCACTGAACGCCGCGGTGGAAGCGGCCCGCGCAGGTGAAGAGGGACGCGGATTTGCCGTGGTAGCCGGAGAGGTGCGTACGCTGGCACAGCGCAGCGCGACGGCCGCAAAGGACATCAAGACGCTGATTGAGCAGGCCGTCGATCAGATTGAAAGCGGCGTCGGCGTAGCTTCATCGACCGGACAGAGTATCCAGAAGGTGGTCGGCCTGGTCGGTGAGCTCGCTGAGGCGATGGATAACATCTCCCTGGCGTCCGCAGAGCAGATGCAGGGCATTTCGCAGGTGAGTGTTGCCGTGAGTCAGATGGACGGCGTGACGCAGAACAACGCGGCGCTGGTCGAGGAGTCATCCTCGGCTTCGCAGTCACTGTCTGAGCAGGCGCATGCGCTGAGAGGTATGGTGGAAACGTTCCGTGTCTGATGAAAACCAGCCCACTTACGAGGAAAGACTGATTAAGGCCGTCAGGCTAATGAAAGCGGATGTTGACGCGATTTACACGCAACTGAGGGATGGAACCTATGCTGACCCGGACACCTTTATCAATAACTGGACACATCTGATGGACCGGGTAAAAAATATGAAGCCGGTCCTCAGCAAGCCCGGCGTCATGGAGACGCTGATGCGTATGGATGTCCAGCTCACGGCAGAGTTGCTGGCCATAACTTACTCTGTGCAGATAATAGAGAATTTTATAAGATGCCTGGAGCACCAGGCCAGAGAGAATGGCAGCAAGCCCCGATAAACTCTCCCTGCAGCTGAAATACGTCTTTCGCAGAATATTGGTTAACGTTACTCCGTTGTGATGTGTCTGTTGTCAGAAATATTTTCGTCGCCTCCGTGCTGGCCCGTCGCGTTCATGCTGACGGGCCTTTTTTTGTCCGACGACTGATGCCGGGTAAATGCATCATCCGGAAGCTGCACGGTTATCCTTCTCCGGACACGCTTTCCCCGTACCTGACGGGCCTCACGCACACGCGGCCATCCTTTCGGTCTGGTAGCGTGTCTTCAAAGAGAATGTCAGGAAAGTTTCTGTTTGAGCCTGTCGTTGACCGAATATAACCGGATTCAGACAGGGAACTGACAATGCTAAAGGCGCTTGTGACAGGAAAATTAAGTCTGCGAAAACATTCTGGGGATGGGGATTCGGCGGAACCGCGCTGATTGTGGCCATCAGCAAGGCGGGTGTATCTGCACGGTAACGTCATCAATCCGCTGTTTGCGCGTCATGCCCTTTCTTGAGGCGCTAAAAAGTCTCAGGAGTGACAGAATTGCTCCCGTCTCATCCTGTTCCGGACGCAGATGTTCCCAGAACCCGCCGTAGGAAATCTTGCGTGCGCGCCTCCTGAGGGCGCAACAGCACCTGTTCAGCGTGGCCCTGCTCCACAATTTGTCCGCTGTGCAGGAAACAGACGCGATCGGCGACCTCTCTTGCAAACTGCATCTCATGCGTGACCACGATCATGGTCATTCCCTGCTGTGCCAGGTTGCGCATGACCTGCAGAACCTCGCCGACTAACTCCGGATCCAGTGCTGATGTCGGTTCGTCGAAAAGAATGGCTTTCGGCTGCAATGCCAGCGTTCGGGCGATGGCCACGCGCTGCTGCTGACCACCGGAAAGCTGCGACGGCCAGGCGGAGACTTTGTCGGCCAGTCCTACTCTTTCCAGCAACTCTTTGGCTATCTTTTCGGCTTTACTGCGCGATTCACCGTTAACGTAAATCGGACCTTCCATCACGTTTTCCAGCACGCTACGGTGCGGAAAGAGGTTAAATCGTTGGAAAACCATTCCTATCTGGCGCCGAAGCGAATTGATATTTTTACTTTTACTGTCAACATGCTGGTCGAGCACGCGAATGGTGCCGCTTTCATAGGTTTCAAGCCCGTTAATACAGCGCAGCACAGTCGATTTTCCGGAACCGGAGGGCCCCACCAGGCATACCACTTCGCCCTCATCGACGCGGAAACTTACCCCTTTCAGCACTTCGACAGCACCGAACCGCTTATGGACATCACGAATTTCAATCATCTCAGGCTCCTTTTTTCTGACGATTTTCAAGGTGCTTAGTGAAAGCCAGCAGTGGCATGCACAACGTCAGATAAAGTAACGCCACCAGCGTATATACGGTGGTGTTATCAAAGGTTGAGGCGGCCAGAAGCTGTCCCTGCCGGGTCATTTCGGTAACCGCAATCGTTGATGCCAGCGCAGAATCTTTCAGCATCATCACCAGCGTATTGCTATACGGCGGCAGCGCGACATGAAAAGCCTGAGGCAGGATGACGCGCCGCATCGCTTTAAAGAAGCTCATGCCCATCGAGCGCGCCGCTTCAAGCTGACCACGATCGACCGATTCAATACCCGAGCGAAAAATCTCTGCGAGGAAGGTAGAAAAGCAGAAAGCGATACCGACCACGCTGGCCTGAAACGATGTCAGGGTAATGCCGATATCGGGGAAAACGAAATAGATATAAAACAGCACCACAATCATCGGTAAGGCACGCGTGATATTGATGATGACGCTCACGGGCCAGGAGATGATTTTAAAAGGACACATTTTTGCGGCAGCAAACACCAGACCTAACGGCGTGCTGATGAGCAAGGACAAGATCGTGATATAAATTGTCATTTCCGCCCCTTGCAAAAGAAAGGGAAGGTAAACGTGAATACTGCTCCAGTCCATTATGCGCTCCCGCCGGTGTTGAGTGTGAGGCTAAAATTCATTTTAATGAATATGGCTACCCGTAAATATTGTCAAACTTTTCATCGGATGACGTCATAGCATTAACTTATTCATGTAACAAAATGGATTGAAGGCTCACTTTGCCCCGAAATCAAAGGGTTTTATGTTAATTTGTGAGGCGCAGCATTTTTAAAAAGAAAAGATTGACAGGAGGGGATTTAATTTCATTATAGTGAAGTTAATTGTTCGCATGTTAATCAGGAGTGAGTGATGTCTATTCGGTCGCACGTTACTATGGCTTTATTGTCTGTTGCCCTCGGTGTCACTTACAGTGCGCACGCTGCCACACTAACGGCAGGCTCGCCGCCCTCCAGTGCGCCAACGACATTTCTGGATACGAAAACCGGTAAGATTGAAGGCTTCATGCCGGATGTGGCTGCCGAAGTGGCTAAACGTCAGCACCTGGATGTTAACTTTACGGCTGTGCCCTTCTCTACGCTGATTCAGTCTGTGATTGCTGGCAAAATTGACATGATCGTGGCCGGGATGACACCAACACCCGAGCGTGAAAAACGTATCTCGTTCTCACAGCCGGTCACCGCATTCGGACCCGGATTGGTTGTGCGTGATGACAACAAAAAAGTCTATCGCTCTCAGCAGGATCTGAAAGGTGACATCGTTGGCACCATGACAGGCACCGATTACACGCAGGCTCTGATCAAGAGCGGTATCCCGAAAGAGGTGAAAGTGTACGACAGTCCGGCAGACATGATGCGTGATCTGTCGCTGGGTCGTATCGCGGCGGGCATGAACGATTACCCGATCATGAAATATCAGGAAAAATCAGGCGCGTACAAAGGCATGCATGTGGTGGATGGTTATAAGCCCGAGCATATCGCGCCCATGGCCTTTGGTGTGAAAAAAGGCAACGATAAGCTGCTTGCCGATATCAATACCGCCCTGACGGCGATGAAAGCGGATGGCACTTTGCAAAAAATCAAAGCTAAGTGGGGAATGCCCTAATCGCGCTTTCATGCACGGAGGCACGAAACCTTAAGGAACATGGTGATGAAAACAGCGTTAATGCACTCTGAGGATCTGAGTGCCGTCGAGATCAATATTGGCGTACGGTTAAAATTAATACGCAAGTCTCGCAATATGACTATCAAAGAACTGGCGCAACAGGCCAATGTGTCGGCAGGGGCAATTAGCCAGATTGAACGTAATCTGGCTAACCCGACGGTACGGGTACTGGAGCAGCTTCGGGTGGTCTTGAATGTCCCCTTGACCGCTTTTCTTGAACAGCATGAGGTGATGCGGCCAGGTGCTGAACACTATGTTCGTCGCTGGCGTGAGCGACCGCATTTTCAGGTTGGCAAGCAGGGCATTAGCAAAGAGATGTTATCGCCGTCCGGCGAACACGATATCCAGTTCATGTATATCAGCATCCCTCCCCGCACGCGTTCTGAAGAGATGCTGACGGGGATAGGTGAAAAAGCAGGTGTGGTCATGGAGGGCCGGCTTGCGCTTGAGGTGAATGGTGAAACGACCTTCATCGAAGCGGGCGACAGCTTTCAGTTTAAAAGCCATCTGCCGCATAACATTTTTAACGACAGCGATACCGAAGCCCGTGTGTTGTGGATTATGCATATTCCGCCCCGACATCATATTTGAAACAAGGTTAACTCATGCGAATTAAGGTCGATAGCGTTAATGACAGCACCCTCTTCCCCACCTCCGTCGATGTTGTTGTAATAGGGGGCGGCGTTGTGGGGACGTCAACGGCATATGAACTGGCTAAACAAGGCGTATCTGTTGCGCTGTTTGAAAAAGGCGTGATTGCCGGTGAGCAGTCAGGTAGAAACTGGGGCTGGGTGCGCCAACAGAACCGTGATTTGCATGAGTTGCCGATGGCGATACGAAGCCTGCAGCGCTGGGATGAACTCAGTACTGAAATCGGAATGGATCTGGGCTTCAGGCGCAACGGCATCCTGTATGGCACGCTAAATGACGCTGACCTGGCGCGTTGGGAAAAATGGGGCCAGCAGGCAAAGCAGATTGGCTTTACCAGCCAGTTGTTGTCCGCGCGTGAGGCTCAGGAACGTATTGGTGACAAAACAGCCTGGCGTGGCGGCGTGTGGTCGCCGACGGATGGACGCGCAGAACCGTCACAGGCGGTACCGGCCATCGCAAAAGGTGCGCAAAATTTGGGTGCCAGCATTTTCCAGCGTTGCGCGGTACGGGCACTGGATATCAGCGCCGGACGCGTTTCTGGCGTCTGGACAGAGCGCGGGTTAGTCAAAGCCAGCCGGGTGATCTGTTGCGGCGGTGCATGGAGCTCGCGTTTTTGCAGACAATATGGGATTGAACTCCCCGCCGCCAATATTTTGGGCACGGTGTTTAAAACAACCGCCGCCCCGGAAATTGTAAAAGGTTGTCTGAGCACGCCGCAACTCTGTGTTCGTCGCCGTCTGGATGGCAGTTATACCGTTGCCGTTCCGGGCCTGGGCCAGATCGATTTGGCGCCGCAGAACATCCGATATGCCGCAAAGTTTTATCCTATGTTCCGCAGTAAAGTGGCAAAGAAACTGAAAATCCGGCTGAATGGCTCATTCTTTTCAGGCCCTGAAGCCTCGGGGAGTTGGTCTCATGACACGCCTTCCCCTTTTGAAAAAATCCGGGTTCTCGATCCCACGCCGGATAAACGCATCGTTAATGATGGTCTGGCAGAATTAATCCGCTTGTTCCCCGCGCTGGAGGGAACAAAAGTCGATTATGCCTGGGCGGGCTGGATTGATACCACACCGGATTTGGTGCCGGTTATTGATGAAGTGAGCCAGATCCCGGGCATGTTTATTGCCTCTGGCTTTAGTGGTCATGGTTTTGCCATCGGGCCAGGTGCGGGACTGCTGTGTGCGCAGATGATGACGAACAAGCCCGTTTATACCGACCTTGCCCCCTACCGGCTCTCACGCTTTGATAAAGGTAACGTTATTCGCCAGCCACAAATGATGTAGCGGTGCAGACCACAGAGACAGGCTATGCGAAAGCGCATGGCCTGCATTGGCCTCTCTCGTCAACATAGCGACGATCTGTTAGTGATCTACCGGGCGGTTGCCCCCTTCTGAGCCAGCTTAATTTGCACAGTGTAAAAATCAGCCCTCATTCCCTGATTCTGATTAAGCCTTCTGTGGTAAGGCGTGAGAGAAAAGGTCATCGGTCATTATCGGAGAGAAAGGCGTAAAATCGCTGAACGCAGCGGCAAGCAGGCGAGTACGACAAAGGGGCACCCGACCTTTGTGCGGCTTCAACGGTGCTGATTATGGCCTGCTCTACAGGAAGGCGCTGGCATGCAAATACTGGGAAGGCATATTTTAAAGCCCGGCAGCAATTTTACATGTCACCGGGCACATCACTCATGGATGAGGCGTAAGCAATTCTCGCTCTATCCGCTCGCGGGTTTCCACGGCCTGATACTTCATTTTTTCCGGATAACCAAAAAGCGATGCGGCCACAATAGGCTCTCCCCCTACTTTGAACGTCTGCTCTGCAAACTTCATTTCACGCAACGTTCGGAACAGCGTGTCAAAATCTACTTCGCCTTCGCCGATGCCAACGTGCTGATGAATAGTGGCATCCACGCCTGGTGGGTTAACGATGTAACGGCAATGCTTCGTGTGGTTCATGGTATCGGCAATAAGAACATGGGACAGATCGTGTCCGGCATGACGGAGCATCTTCTCTACGTCGCCTTTTCCTTTATCATAGAAAAAGGTATGAGGAACGCTGTAGACATATTTAACGTTATCACTCCTGAACGACTTGACCATATTGACAGTCTCATCGCTCTCTTCACAGAAGTCCCACGGGTGCGCCTGAATTTCAACACGGATACCCTCACGTTCGAACAGCGGAAGCAGCGTTTCCATTGAGCGGTAAAACATTTCATCGCAGATTTCGGGTTGATTAGGATCGCCCGCCAGTTCGGTATTGATGACCTGTACGCCCATTTCGACGGCGATCTCCACCATACGTTTCCAGTTTTTAACGGCCGCCTGTCGGCGCAGTTCATCGGGACCAGACCAGCGATAAACACAGATAAACGATGAAATTTCCACTCCTGTTTCGCGCAGCGCCTTTTTATACTCAGCCATGATCTCGCGGCTGGCACGAGGATGCTTATAGAAAGGGTTAATTTCCGGATGTGGAGACTGCTCAATGTAGTTGTATCCCCATTCCGACACCTGTTGGACCATTTTGGTGATGCCCAGATCTTTGATTACATCTACATCGAAAGCGATTTTCATTGATGCCACCTTTGCGTTGTCTCTTGCTGCCTGAGTCGGGTTCAGGCAGCGAAAATCATTAAACGGATCGAATGTCAGGCGTTCTCAACCCTGTGTGACAGGCTGAGTCCGGTTCTCACGACCAGGACCTCAGCATTCCACCCACACCGAGCCGGAGTCGGCTGAACGGACACAGTTTTCCACCCATCTGACGCCAGCCAGGCCGGCATGGACATCGGGATACCAAAAGTTTTTCAGGAATGCGTCGTCGCCCCGATCGGTTGCATCCATTGCCAGCGCGAAACGTCGGTAGAGATTCGACCAGGCTTCGAAAAGTCCTTCCGGATGACCGCCGCCTATCCGGTCATCTTCACGAGCAGCCGGGTGCAGATAGTCCATGCCTCTTTCCAGAATGCGCACCGGCTCACCCTGAATTTCGAAACGCAGCTGGTTTGGCTGCTCATCCCACCACTCAATACTGGCTCTGGAGCCAACGATGCGGACTTTCTGCCCATGCATTGATCCGCAGTTGACGGCAGAGGCCCACAGATTTCCCACTGCGCCGTTCTCGTATTCCATCAGAACAAATGCGTTGTCTTCGAGAGGCGCCCGACTTTTCACAAAGCTCTGGCGTGAGCAAAGCAGCCGTCTGATTTTCAGTTCAGGTGCCATGGTTTCAGCGATACACAGCGGATGGGTCGCCAAATCACCCAGAACATAACTGGGTCCGACAAAGCGCGGGTCGACGCGCCAGCTGGTGCTGGCGTTATTCTGTTCAACGGCTTCGTGATGAAAACCGTGTGCAAACTGCATGTTGACGATGCGGATGTCACCCAGTAATCCCTGCGCGATCATCTCTCTGGCCTGAAGGATGAGCTGATGACCGGTGTAACCGTAGGTCACGCCGACGATCTTCTTTTTCTCCCGGCTCAGCTTCGCCAGATGTTCAGCTTCTTCCACCGTAAAGCACAGCGGTTTCTCACATATCACATGGAGACCGGCTTCAAGCGCTGCGCAGCAGACCGCAAAGTGCGTGTTGTTGGGTGTGGCGATCGAGACAGCCTGGATGCCATCATCGCGTTTTGCTTCTGATGCAAACAGGGTTTCATAGTCGGCATAGCACCGGTCCGGGGAAAGGCCCAGAGCTTCACCAAAGGCGCGGCCAAGTGCAGCATCAATATCGAACGCCCCGGCAACTAAGGTAAATGTGTTATCGCGGAGTGCTGATGAACGGTGAATGTAGCCAATCTGACTGGTACCGCCGCCGCCCACCATGCCCCACCGCAGTGAATTTTTAAGCGGTTTAATGCCGTTAATCATGACCTTTCTCCTTAAAAACCGACTGAGTGCAGATAGTGCAGACTTGCTGTGACGTCACGCAGGCTGGTGTCCGCATCACGCGGATCCCTTTCCTGTTCAATAGTGATCCAGCCCTGATAATGGCGCTGGCGCAGAAATGCGTGGACATCGGGATAGTTGATAGCGCCGCTGCCAAGTGGGCACATGACGCCCTGGGCACAGGCGGTGAAAAAATCCAGCCCTTGTTTGATGGCCTGACGCCAGACAACCTCGTTGACGTCTTTGAAATGAAGGTAATCAATCCGGTCCCAGTAACGTTCCAGCGCAGCAACAGGATCCATGCCGGCGTAATACAAATGGCCGGTATCCAGACAAAGGCCGGCAACGCTATGAGGAATATCGCGAACCAGCCTTTCAAGTTCATCGGCAAACTCAATGCAGCCGCCTGCATGGGGATGAATGACCGGTCTGACACCGTACTCTTTCCAGGCGATCTCACTCAGAACGGTGATATGTCTCATCATGGTCTGCCAGTCGCTGTCGTTCAGTCGTGGCGCTTTTTCAGACTGGCCCGCTGTGGCTGCCCGTTCAGGATCGCCGAAATCGATGATGACGAGATAAGGTGTAGGTTTGCCCTGTTCGGAAAGGAAGCTCAGGTTGTGACAGATTTTATGGGTCAGCGCGATCATGGCCGGAAAGTTCTCTTCACTCACCAAATCGTCGAAAAGGGTGCCAGCAACGATCGACAGCTGGAATTCGGCAAGCGCAGCTTTTAGCGCATCCGGCTGGACGGGCAAATATCCCCACGGCCCCAGTTCCAGGCTTTTATAACCTGCAAGCGCGGCTTCTTTAAGCACGCTCTGCCAGGGGGGAAGAAAAGGATTCTTCGGGTCATCCACTCCCCAGCTGCAGGGCGCAGTCGCGATGGAAATCGTCATGATGTTTTTTCTCCGGATGCGGCAACACTGATGAACACTGAGCGCCCCGACGGCAATCGTCTGGCTCAATGCGCGCAGTATTGCGCCGGTTTTTTAACACCGGCAACCCTTCGAAGTGAGTTATTTGATAGCGATCATGATTTTTTTATATCATTTATTTGATTGTTTTACATCAAATGCAGGCTGCGTAAGCCTTCGGCAGAAGCCGGAGTGATTCAGATATTTTCCCGAGTGATGAGATCGAAAGGCAGGGTAACGTAAACCGGATTGCGATCGTTCTCTTGATATCTGCTGATAAAAACAGAGACGATCTTTTCAGCCACGGCATCAATGCGGTGACGTATCATGATGTCGATCTGTCCCTCAATCAGCGCCATTTCATCGCCGATAAACGGACCATGACAGAGAATTTTTATATCATCCCGCGGGCTTTCAGAAACGGCTTTAATCACCCCTTCCACACCACCACATGGCGCATAAATCATTGTAATGAATGGGTTGTCTTTCAGCAGCTGCGTCGCGGCCAGATAGCCCCCATTGATACATTCAAGCGTCTGGAGAGGCTCCAGAACCACGGCATCTTTTCTGTTTTCACGCAGGTATGAACGAAAGCTTATTTCACAGCTTTCCTGGCAGTTGAAACGGTGGTCACCCAGTAGCACGCCAATCACACTTTCTTTTTCTGTCATGCGTTCAGCAAACCATCCCGCCGTACGTCCTGCTTTGAGGTTATCCAGCCCGATATAGCCCGCCTGACCACAGGGAGAAAGATCAGAAAACAACGTGAAAATTTGCACCCCTGAGGCGGAAAGCTGCTTAATTGTATGTCGTATAAGCGGATGATCCAGAGTAACAAGCCCGATGATATCAACGCGTTCTGCCAGCGCTTCCAGAGACGATACGACGTTCTCCACAGCGTGAATATCGGCCCACATAAACGCCGGTTTCGTCGCCAGTTTTCCCTCTGCGCATCGACTGATTTCTTCTGAAAGTACCTGATAAAAAGAATAATTATTGGGCAGCAGAATGAACCCGATGCGCACGGGGATGTTGGCCGCTGTCGCGTCCGGCGTCATGACCTTAATGAGGTCTTCACGGTAGCCTAAGGCTTCAGCGGCGCGCAGGACCCGTTGCCGGGTTTCCTGTTTAACAGAAGCTCTGTTGTTAAGCACGCGATCCACGGTAGCGACGCCCACGCCGGCTGCTCGTGCCACCGCTGACATAGAGATTTTTTTCATTACTCAGCCTGGTGATGATAGATTTCTATCAATCTAAACACATAAACAGGATAGCGGCAAAAGGCTTCCGCGCTTTTTGCGGGATGATAACCGTATTGGTGAGATCGGTGCCTCCGGAATGCGTACAGCAGATAGCGCTGTTTGGATTTGCATTAAGTCACTTGCGGCAGACTTTTAAAAAATTAATTGTGCGTGAAACGACTGACTCTACAGCGAAAAGCGAACGCTGCTAAGTCCCGTGTGCATTATGATTGGGCTGGTCCAGACAGGTGGCGTAATATGGCCTCTAACTAAATTTTTACAAATTTTTGTCTCTGTTTCTGGCTAACGGCGCCGATAATCGTTTTTAACGCCAGATCATCTCCGAACAGGTCGATGAACTCATCAAGGATAGCCACATGAAATCCGTAACCAATGACCAACTGGGGGCCGCCGTGGCCAGAACGTCTCTTTGTGCGATATATCTGCTGTCTTCCACCGGAGAAGTGATGAGCTGGAATCTTGGATGCCGTGAGATCAAGGGATGGGATAGCCGCGATATCCGAGGGCAGCATATTTCGGTTTTTTATGATGAAGATGAGCAGGCCAGGAATATCCCTGAGGCCAACCTGAGGGAGGCCCGTGAGCGCGGCAAGTTCACAGGAGAGGGCTGGCGCCTGCGCAAAAACGGCAGCGCGTTTCGGGCATCAGTTGAAATAGAATTTCTCAATCCGTCCGATGAAGATAATGCGGCCTTTATCAAAATCGTGCGGGACGTTTCACAAGGCTATCAGGAAAGGGCGGCGCTCCGCATCGCTCAAAAAGTTATCCTGAAAAGGGAAACCGAGTTATCAGACACAAATAAGGTGCTCGACGCCGTATTCAGCCACACGCCCTGCGCGCTCATCCTGTGTGACGTTGCATCGGGAGACATCATACGCGCGAACCCGACGGCCATGAATTTGTCCTGTCTGCAAGAACGAGTACGCAGTGGGAATACCCGAACCGCCCTGCCTGCGGGCCTGCCAGACAATCTCGCGGCTGTGTTCAGGCAGGCATTTGACCTCCTTCCCGACCAGGGCTTTAGTGAAACGGTTTCTTCGGGCGATAATGAGCCGGAATTTTCACTACGGATTTCCGCCGAAAGGCTGAATTCGGGCGGCGGAGATGACTATCTCCTGTATACCATACTGGACGTCACGGCAGAGTATCAAGCTGCGGTCAGAGCGAACCATCTGGCCCTTCATGATCCGCTGACAGGGCTTCTCAACCGCCGTGGCCTGATGCCTGAGCTTGAAACGCTTCTGGACGGTGACGAACCCTTTGCGGTCATGGTGTCTGACATAGACCGGTTTAAAAGCGTCAACGACGTTCTGGGTCACGCGGCGGGCGATACCTTGCTCATTGAGGTTTCAGCACGGCTGCTGTCAGTCCTGCGCCCGGGCGACATTCTGGCCCGCACGGGCGGTGACGAGTTCGTTGCCGTTTTGCCCGGCATTAGCTCGGCAGAAGACGCAAGCGAAACAGCATCGCGCCTGACGATGGTCCTGAAGGAGCCCTTCATGCTGAAAGGGCGGAAAGTCACCTCGGGTTGCAGCTTCGGGGTTTGCCTCTTTCCGGGCTATGCGCGAGATGCCGAAAGCATGTTATCGGCAGCCGATATCGCCCTCTACGCTGCCAAGTCAGCCGGGCGCAAAGGCTGGGTAATTTTTACCGATGAGCTAGCCAGTTCGGCGGCAGAGCGCTTTAGCCTGGAAAATGACCTGCGTGGTGCGCTGGAGAACGGTGAGCTGCAGATTTTTTACCAGCCCGTCGTCTGCAGCATCAGTGAGGAAGTGGTTTCCTATGAAGCCCTGCTGCGCTGGAATCATCCTGTAAGGGGAAATGTTTCGCCTGACGTGTTCATCCCGCTTGCTGAAAAAACCGGGCTTATTCATGATATTGGCGCATTCGCGCTTGAGCGAGCCTGCAACGATATGGCGGAGTGGTCAGGGCACGAACGCGTGGCAGTTAATATCTCGCCCCGTCAGTTTCGTGATCCACAGCTGGCCAACAGGGTGAAAACGGTTCTTATTGAGAGTGGGCTGCACCCAAACCGGCTGGAGCTCGAAATCACCGAGTCGGCGCTGTTCGACAACCCCGAAGGCAGTTACGAAATGATTCGCAGGTTCAGGGATACCGGAATTCATATCGTACTGGATGATTTTGGTACGGGCTTTTCTTCACTGAACCACCTCAGTTCCGGACTGTTCAGCAGGATAAAAATAGACAGGTCGTTTATCAACGATCTGCACCTGGACTCCGGAGCGGCAGCCATCGTCAGCTCCGTTCTTTCACTCTGCCGTCAACTCCAGGTTGAAGTGACCGCAGAGGGCGTGGAAACGCCTGCACAGGCGGAGTGGCTAAAGACGAATGAATGTCCGTTACTGCAGGGATACCTCTTTGGCAGGCCGGGCCCTTGCTGGATTCAGAAGTAAAGTGTGTGCCCTTCTCAGTCCCTGCCGGAACAACTGACGGGGACAGAAAGCGCCGGATGTCTTTAAAAGAAATAAGTATCCATGACTGCACCGGGACGACCAGAACAGGTTTCAAAAGGCAAAACAGTGACGCAAACCTTTGCCGATAGCAGGTGTACCACCAGATTCACCAGAAGCCGTTTTTAGCTTGCTTTCTCAACCAGAAACTGTGCTTCGCACTGTCGGGCAATCTCCCACAGCCTGTTACGTATTACCTGCTTAAGTTGCAGAGTGGACTGTGACTGGGGTTTATCACGACGGCTGATCAGCATCACTTCAAACGGCAACGGTTGCGCGACGGGGAGCAATTTTAGCTGGTCGGCATAGCGGCATGCCGTGAACAGATCCACGACGCCCACGCCGCCGCCTGCCAGGACCATATCCGCAATCACCGAATAGGTTTTAATCGACAGTGACACAGCGGGATTCAGCTTTTTATCGCGCAGCGCGCGGTGTAATACGCGCCCAAGCGGATCCTGGGTCTGCATCATCAGCAGATTATTGCTGCATAACCATTCCAGCGAAACGGGTTCATGCTGGGGATGATTGAGCGGCAGCAGCGCCACCATGGAAGACTGGAACAGCGGTTCAGCCAAAAGGTCTGCATCCACCTGTTGACCAAACACCAGGGCGAAATCAAGCTGATTTTCCAGAATCATTTGGCACAAAGTCTTGAAGTGCTCCGTGACCAGTTCGACACTGACCGAGGCCACCTGTTGTCGCCAGGTGACCAATGCGGGTGCCAGCACCATTTGACCGAACGCGTGAGCCGCACCCACGCGGACTATCTGCCCTTCGCCGCGTCGAAGTTGTTCGGTGAGTTGAGTAATGGATTGCAAACGTTGATAAAGATCTTCTACTTCGGGCAGCAGGCGTCGCCCTTCCGCCGTGACGCTCATTCCCTGTATCCGTCGCTCAAACAGTGCAAAACCCAATTGCTGTTCCGCATGATTCAGCACGCGGCTGATATTCGGCTGGGACACATTCAGCAAGCGCGCTGCAGCGCTGATGCTACCGGTCTGTACGATGGCCTGAAATACCTCTATGTGACGGAGCCGCATTATTATTCACCTTAACTGGATTCACCTGACCGCAGGCCGTTGTCACCACCCTTTTACAGCAGTGCCTGCATGAGACTGCCAACACCGCAACTTTACGGGAAAGCCTGCAACCGCTTTCCGGCAGAGCCCAAACCCCAGGTTATTACATGGCAATCCCTGCTCTCTTGCAAAATTTGTACCGTAAAGCTGACGGTGGCTGAGTCGCCGACCTTCATCTGGCTATCGGTATGAGTCGATGACTGCGTCTGAAGAGAGGAGATGAAATGGGCTCTGCCGCGCTGGTTTTTGCACCTCCGGGCCGGACAGAATGGAAACGCTGTCAGGACAGGCGTTCGCCCCATCGTGGTGCAACGGAAGCGACATCGCTGGATGGCCAGCCGCGCGGCTGGCCGATGGGTAGTCCTGTATGGCAGCGGTGTTTCAGGGCAGCAGAACAGGCGCGCTAACGTTGCCGCTGCCGATACGCACATCCTCTTATGACGATTGGGTACTCGCCAGATAGGAAAAGGCACTGAGCAAGCCGATCAACGTCCCCATCCGCTCCGCCTGATACTCCACGGTAACCGCATCGATGCGCGTGACACCGGGAATCAGGCTAAACAGATCGGCCAGCACGGGTTTGCTGGCCTGGAGCTGCATGCGATAAGGCGCGGCCAGGCGAGTCGTGCTTGCCTGATGTGAATGCTGCAGTGCGGCGCTTGCCGCGGCGCATATTGCGCGCTGTGCCGCTTTGGGGCTGATGGATTCCGCGCAGGTATGGGAAATGGCGCGTTTTACACAGACGTAATCAACCGTGGGATAATATTCTGCTATCCAGCTCTGGAGCTGATCGTCGCCGGTGACCAACAACAGAGGCGTACCCTGTTCAGCGGCAGCGGCGGCATAAATGTCGGTTTCCCCCATCACAAGGCCATTGATATGGATACGCCAGAATGCGCGGCCGTTAATGGTGTGCGCCAGTACGCCAGGTTCGCCTGCTGCGCTGTGATAGCCCACCAGAAATAATCCGTCGAACGTCTGCTGCTCGATCCCTTCAACCATCGACAGACCGCGAGGTTTACCCTGCACCAGTCGGGCGCGTGGATCAATATTTTCCGCACGTAAATTGGTCATTTGCGCATGGCTGTCGGCGACCACCACCTCCGTTGCGCCCCCCGCGAACGCGCCCTCAATCGCGGCATTGACTTCCTGTTCCATCAGCCCCCGGGCCATCTGATATTCCGGGTTGCCTGGTGTGCAGTGCTCCGGGCGCATGACGCCCGCGATACCTTCAATATCGGCAGAGATAAAAATTTTCATGCGGTTAATTTGTCCAGAATCTGAGTCAGTGAGGGCCGATGGTGACCACGAAAGCCGGTGACGGCCTCCGCGCTCAACAAGGCATCCAGAACAGCCTGTTCGGTTGCATCTGCCGCGGCGGCAAGCAGCGGCTCCAGCTGGTCATCCTGAGGCGGTTGCGGCAGGGGTTGCGTTGAGAACGCCACGGCAATATCACCTGAACCGTGGCCCCAGTAGCTGCCCAGCCGTCCAAGGCCGGCGCCGGCACGCCGGGCAATGCGTTTCAACTGACGCGCATCCAGTGGCGCATCCGTGGCCATCACGATGATGACAGAGCCGGCATCACGCTGCGGCGGTTGCCCGGCCAGCAGCGGCGCTATCATGTCGCCGAGTCGCACACCGTCAAGCGTTAGTGCGCTTAGCGAACCAAAATTTGCCAGCACCAGCACCCCGAGCGTGGCGTTGAGCGAGGGAATAACACGAGAAGCCGTGCCGATCCCGCCCTTCAGGCTAAAACAGCTCATCCCGCGCCCTGCCCCGACGCTGCCGCGTGCAAAATCGGCGGCGGCCGTGCGCAATGCCGCCTGCGCCATCGCCTCGCTGATGGACAACGACTGGATATCATTAAGCCAGCCATCGTTGCACTCCAGTGCCAACGGATTTACCGTGGGCAAGGTCCGTCCCAGCTCCGGATTACGACGGATGGCATCCCGGACCAGCGTGGTAAACAGCGTGCCCACCGCCAGCGTGTTGCTGAGCAGAATCGGCGTCTGTAACACGCCAAGCTCCTCGACCTGTACCAGCCCGACCGGTTTTGCAAAGCCATTGAGGACTTCCGCGCCACACGGCAGCGGCGTGAGAAACACATTGTCGCCCGGCGGAACGATAGCGGTGACGCCAGTCTGCCTTTCTCCATCATTCAGCGTGTAATGTCCGACGCGCACGCCGGCAACATCGCTGATTCGATTGCCGGGCCCGCAAGCGCCGCGCGGCTGTCCCAACGTACGCGCGTGACGCCAGTGGTTTAGCAGCAGATCGCGCTGCAATTGTTGAAAATCCATGGTCAGCTCTTCAGTTTCGGGTCGAGCGTATCGCGCAGCGCGTCGCCGAGCAGGTTGAACGCCAGCACCGTGATAAAAATCGCCAGCCCCGGAAACACGCTCATGTGCCATGCGCCAGCCATCATCATGCTCCGGCTCATCGCCAGAATATTACCCCATTCAGGCACATCCGGCTCCGGCCCCAGGCCAATAAAGCTTAAGCCCGCTGCGGTGAGAATACTGGTGCCGATGCGCATAGTGAAGTAGACAATCACGCTGGAAAGCGTACCGGGCAAAATATGTCGCAGGATAATGATGCGATCGGGTGCACCGGCACAGCGAACGGCTTCCACATAGGCGGCCTGTCTCAATGACAGCGTCGAGGCGCGCACAATACGGGCAAAAACGGGTACGCTGAACACCGCGACCGCGATGATCACATTGTTCAGGCCGGTTCCAAGTAGCGCGACAACCGCAATGGCCAGTAACATGCCGGGAAAAGCGAATAACACGTCGGCGCCGCGCATGATCAGCATATCGACCCAGCCGCCGTAATAGCCTGCCAGTAAACCCAACACCACACCGACAATCATGCCGAGCGTTACGGACAGCACGCCGACATAGAGCGAGATACGCGCGCCATAGATAATGCGACTGAGCAGATCACGCCCCAGCTCGTCGGTTCCCATCCAGTGTGCCGCGCTGGGCGGTGACGACAACGCCATCCAGTCTGGTGCCATCGGATCCCAGGGGGCCAGCCAGGGCGCAAAGATCGCCACCACGATCAACAACAGTACAAATCCGCCTGAGACCAGCGCCAGAGGATTACGCACAAAGGCATGCAGGAAATCGCGCCACGGCGAACGGATGACCTGAGGCGGGTTTTCAGTCAGCGATTGAATACTCATCTCGGCTCCTGTCGCAGACGAATCGCCGGATTGACGACCGCGTAAAGCAGATCGACCAGCAGATTAATGACAATAAATTCAAACACGAACAGCATCACCAGCGCCTGAATAACCGGCTGATCCTGCGCTTTTATCGACTCAATCAACAACCAGCCTAATCCCGGCCAGTTGAAGACGCTCTCCACGACGATGGAGCCGCCCAGCAGAAAACCGAACTGCAAACCGAGCATGGTAATCACCGGAATGAGTGCATTACGCATCACATGTTTCCACGTCACGAGGCGGTTACGCAGTCCTTTGGCTTTGGCGGTCCGCACGTAATCTTCCTGCGCCACCTCCAGGAAGGCTGAGCGGGTAAACCGAGCCATCACTGCCGCCACTGACGAACCCAGCGTGATGGCGGGCAGGACAATATCACTGGCTTTGTTGAAACCGCTGACTGAGAACAGCCCAAAAGGCATCGCGACGAACTGGATCAGCAACAGACCCAGCCAGAAAGCAGGCATTGAGATACCGCCCACCGCCATGCTCATCAGCGTCCAGTCTTGCCATTTTCCTCGCTTCAGTGCCGCGAGAACGCCAAGTACGAGGCCGAGAATCACGGACCAGGCAAACCCCGCTAAGGCGAGCCAAAGCGTTGGCATGAAGCCCTGTTTAATCACCTGCAGCACCGGTTGCTGGGTGCGGTAGGTGGTGCCAAGATCGCCGTGTAACAGGCTATCGATCCAGTGGACGTACTGCTGTGGCAGCGAATCGTTAAGCCCAAGGTGCTGACGCGCCGCTTCAACCGCCTCAATGGGCGCATCCGGTCCAGCATAGATGCGCGCCGGGTCGCCCGGCAGCAGCTTGATAAAACCGAAAACCAGCAGCGAGACCACCAGCAAAACCGGGATCATCTCCAGTAATCGGCGAAGGATGTATGCAAACATGCCATTCCTTGAAATGCACTGTGACGGGTGCCCTCACGTCCTTTTGCCCTGCAAGGGAAAGGGACGTGAGAGCAATCCGCGTCTTATTTAAACGACGCCTGAGTGAAGAGCAAATTGCCATCAGGCAGCATGGAAACACCATTCAGGGTGCGGCGTTTGCCAACGAGATTGTCTGGCGTACCAAGGAATGCCACCGGTGCATCCTGCCATATGAGTTTCTGTGCTTGCGCATAGGCGATACCACGCTTTGCCGGATCGGCCGTTGCCAGCCCGGCGGCAATGGCTTTGTCTACATCAGGATTGCTGAAATAGGAGACATTGTAGGAGGTGGGCACCCAGGATTCGGTGGCAAACAGCGGACGCAGCGCCCAGTCGGCATCGCCTGTGGACGTCGACCAGCCACCATAGTACAGATCAAATTCCGCCTTTTTCGGGTCCTGTACGCCCCATAACTTAGCGTTGCGCGTGCCGGAATCCATCGGAGTTACTGTGGCTCGAATGCCCACCGTGCCCAGCTGCGCTTTCAGTACCTGAGCGGCGCGCACGCTGGCCGTTGCATTCGTAACCCAGAGTTTGAGATCCAGACCATTCGGATAGCCCGCCGCTTTCAGCAGCGCTTTGGCTTTATCCGGCGCATAGTGATAATCAGGATCGTTTTGTTTCTGATAAAACTGGACACCTTCGGGCATGGCGGATGTGGCAGGTTTACCTAAACCGGCAAAAGCCACCTTCAGCCACAGATTACGGTCAATCGCATAGTTGATTGCCTGACGCACGCGAACATCTGCCAGTGGCTTGTGCTGCGTATTAATCGCCATGTAATAAAGATAAATGCTGGGATCGCGCTGAACAGAGAGGTTGCTGTCTTGCTTCACGGCAGCAATCAGATCTGAAGGCAATGGCCAGATTGCGTCAACCTGACCTGACTTCAACGCGGCTACGCGTGTTGCATCTTCCGGGCTGGGTGAGAAGATAACATGATCGACTTTTGGCCATCCCTGCTGCCAGTAACCGTCATACTTCGCCAGCGTGACCGCTTTGCCCGGTGTCCAGTCAACAAATTTAAACGGACCGGTACCCACCGGATGCAACCGGAGTTGGGCTTCGTCTGGATATTGCTTGAGAATGGACGGGCTCCACATCACTGCGGAAGGATGTGCCAGCGTGTTAATAAAGGCACCAAACGACTGGTTAAGATCGATTTTTACCTGATCGGGTGCCAGCACCGTAACCTTATCGATCATTTTGTACAGGCTGTTACGCTTTAGCCCTTTTTTCTGGTCTGCCAGGCGATCAAGGTTGGCTTTGACGGCTTCCGCATCAAAAGGTGTGCCATCCTGGAAGGTGACGCCTTTGCGCAACGTCAGCGTAAACTCCGTTGCATTTTCATTTGAGGTATAACCGGTGGCCAGCCAGGGCTGGAGCTTCATGTGTGGATCGAACTGAAACAGTCGTTCAAAGATACCACTCTGCACCGAATAGCTGACATTGTCTGAGGTATCGTGCGGATCCAGCCCCGTAATATCGGCATACATTGAAATACGCAGATCCTGTGCCTGTGCAGTCATGACCAGCGTCGTCGTCAATGCGAGGGCGAGTGAAGTACGGCGAAACAGCGTTTTCATAAAAATCTCCTGGTCGTTGAATTATCGCAATGCAATGCCGTCAGCGACCCAGTGCTGAGGCGCAACCTGTCGATAACGGGGTTTAGTGACCGTTTCGCCCACTTTTCTTAACGGCGAAGGGATTTCGCTGTCATCGATAATACGGGGCTGACGGTTCTCGGGATCCGCCACCGGCACGGAGGCCAGCAGGCGTTGGGTATAAGGATGTTGCGGCTGATTAAATACCGACTGACGCGGCCCAAGCTCCACAATCTGGCCGAGGTACATCACCGCCACACGGTTGGCAATGCGCTCGACGACCGCCATATCGTGAGAGATGAAAATCCACGCCACGCCCGTTTGCTGCTGCAGATCCATCATCAGGTTCACCACCTGCGCCTGAATGGAGACGTCAAGGGCCGATACCGCTTCATCAGCAATAATCACTTTGGGCTTCAGGGCCATGGCGCGGGCAATGGCAATACGCTGGCGCTGACCACCTGAAAATTCATGTGGATACCGACGCGCGTGCTCGGGCAGCAGACCAACGCTCTTCAGCAACGCATCTATCTGTGGCGAAGCCTGTTCCAGTGAGGACACCATGCCATGTAACAGCAAGGGCTCGGCAATGGTGAAACCCACGGTAAGCCGAGGGTTCAGTGAGGCGTAGGGATCCTGAAACACCATCTGAATTTCACGGCGGAGCGGCTGGAATGCTGCCTCTTTCAGGTGAGAGATTTCTTTCCCTTCGAAGTGAATGCTTTCGGCGTCACTGTTGATCAGGCGCATCAGCGCACGGCCGGTCGTCGATTTGCCGCAGCCGCTTTCGCCCACGATCGCCAGGGTTTCACCTGGCCACAGACTGAAATCAATCTGCTCAACCGCATGGACATGATGCGTGAGCGTCGAAAAGATGCCGCTGCGGATGGGATAGTAGACTTTCAACCCACGCACATCGAGCAACGGCGCGGTGTCGTAGCGCGCGGTATGCTGTTCATTTTCGACGGTATTCTGTGTGCCGAGCAGCGGAAAGCGTTGCGGCCACGCATATTCGCGCATGTCGCCCAGTCTCGGCACCGCCGCCAGCAAAGCCTGGGTATAAGGGTGCTGCGGGGCTGCAAAAACCGCTGCGACGCTGCCCTGTTCGACGACTTCGCCACGCAGCATGACCACGACACGATCGGCGATTTCAGCCACGACGCCCATATCGTGAGTGATAAACAGCACCGCCATCTGTTTCTCGCGTTGCAGCTCACGCAGAATGTGCAGAATGCGCGCCTGCACGGTAACATCCAGCGCCGTTGTAGGTTCGTCAGCAATCAGAAGTTGCGGATCACAGGCCAGCGCCTGCGCAATCATCACCCGCTGGCGCATACCGCCTGAGAGCGCGTGCGGATAGCTTTTCATGACACGATCCACATCGGCAATACGCACCTGTCGAAGCAATTCACGCACGCGCGCATGCGCTTCTTTCTTGTCGCACTGTTGATGATCGCGTAACGCTTCAGTGAGCTGGTCATCGACGCGCAGCACCGGATTCAGCGAGGTCATGGGCTCCTGAAAGATCATCGCCATTTCACGACCACGCAACGTGCGGCGCTGATTTTCATCCAGTGTTTCCAGCGCATGTACTTTTCCGCCACGATCGCGAAACTGCATGCTGCCGCGATCGATACGGCCGCTGTTCGCCAGTAAGCCCATTACGGCCAAAGAAGTGACTGATTTCCCTGAGCCACTCTCACCCACTACGGCGACAATTTCGCCCGGATTAATGGCAAAACTGATGCCTTTTAGTGCCTGATTCTCGCCGCTGCGCCCACGAAATGAGACGCTGAGATCCCGAATATCAAGCACGGGTGATGAACCGGCGGCACTGTTGGCAGAAGAAGTGAGTCGTGTGTCCGTCATCGTCGCCTCGTAGAGTTATAGCCAGATACGGCCTTCGGAGTAGGTCAAAAAAGGAGAACTGTCGGCAGCAAGCCAGATAGGGCCATCTAAATCGACGTGCTCTGCGTTAACCGCCACCGGCAATGCGGCTTCCATCGCCAGTGATGAGCCCAGCATGCAGCCGACCATGATGCGCATATTCTGCTTTTGTGCTTCTTCTACCATCGCCAGCGCTTCCGTCAGGCCACCGCACTTATCCAGCTTGATGTTGATCATCTCGTAGCGGTTCCGCAGTCCGGCAATATCCTCGCGCGTATGGCAACTCTCATCAGCACAAACGGGAACCGGATGATGAAAACGTTGCAGGTCCTGATCCTGACCGGCGGGAAGCGGTTGCTCGACCATAGCAATGTTATAGCCCTGAAGTGCGGCCAGCAGGCTTTCCAGGTCCATTCCCGACCAGGCCTCATTAGCGTCGATAATCAGCGTGGCGCGCGGTGCCGCAGCGCGAATGGCCGCCACCTTTTCCAGAACCGCATCACGATTGAGCTTAATTTTGAGCAGGATGGCGCCACGCGATACGGCATCCGCCGCCGCCAGCGCCATATTTTCCAGCGTATCGAGGCTGAGGGTTTCCGCCGTGATCACCGAGCGTGGCTGAGGACGTGCACTTTTCTGCCATAGCGTTTGACTGGCGCGGGCGGCATCCAGTCGCCACAGCGCACAGTCCAGCACGTTGCGCGCGGAACCGGCGGGTAAGCGGTGTTGCAGATCATGACGGCTCAGGCCGGCTTCAACGTCAGCGCGCACTGCCTCAAGCTCGGCCTGAACGCTGTCTGGCGTTTCATCGTAGCGCGCCGTGGGCGTACATTCGCCTCGCCCAATGAAACCGTTTTGCTCCAGCGTGACCCGGATAACCGTGACGGCGGTACGCGTACCGCGCGAAATAGCAAAGGGCCGTGCCAGCGGCAGTTCCACCACGTCAATCTGCAACTGTCTCATTTCACCCCCGCGCCTGAAGCAGTGCGGCGATCTCGTCGATGCCAAAACGCACAGGATCCGTAGCCGGTAAACCAAACTCTGCGCTGACTTCGGCGCAATAGGCGCGCGCTTCGTCTTCCGTGTAATTTGAGGTGTTAATGGCAAACCCCGCCAGCTGGACGGACGCGCTGGTCACCTGGGCAGCGCGCAGATTGGCTTCAACGCAGTCTTTCAGGCTGACCATTGGCTGATGAGGTAAATGGCGCATATGGGGGCGCCCCATTTCATGGCACATCACCAACCAGTGAGGTTGCGCACCGTGCATGAGCCCCATACTGACGCCTGCGTAAGAGGGGTGGAACAGTGACCCCTGCCCTTCAACGATGTCCCAATGATCCTCATCATTCGCGGGTGATAGCGCTTCGGCCGCACCGGCAATAAAATCCGCGATGACCGCATCCACGGCAATCCCTTCACCCGCCACCAGAATCCCTGTCTGACCTGTAGCGCGAAAATCCGCTTTCATTCCGCGCTCACGCATCGCCGCTTCCAGCGCCAGTGAGGTGTACATCTTGCCCACGGAGCAGTCAGTGCCAACAGTCAGTATCCGTTTGCCTGTCCGCTTCTTACCACTGCCAACGCTCAGCGTCGGACGCATATGGCGTAAGTCAAAAAGCTCAACACCAAACGTCTGGGCAAGCGTCACCAGTTCGGGCTCGTCCACCAGACGGTGATGCAGTCCGCTGGCAACGTTCATGCCTGCTTTGATGGCACTTTTCACCGTATCCAGCCAGTGTTCTGGCAGATAGCCCCCTGCGTTAGCAGTACCGAGCACCAGCGTTTTCGCGCCGCGTGCTTTGGCGCTGATGATGTCAAGTTCATCCAGACCCAGGCTGACAGTACAGCCCGGGAGTTTAATTTCGCCCACGCACTGCTCCGGCCGCCAGATATGAATACCGCGCGCCGTTTTCGCCGCGAGTGGATCGGTGACATCGCCAAGAAAAAGTAAATAGGGTTGTGGAATTAGCATGATATTTCTCGTTTCAGACAAAGGTAAGTTTCTGAACCCACTATTTCATGCGCTTCAAAAGGTGACGAATGCTTGTTTAGTTGGAGGATATAACCGCAGGCTATAGTCAGATGAAAAGGTTATGGCACCCACGTTAATTCAGGGATCAGGGCGAAAATCAGTTCAGTTTGCGGGGGAATTCATAGGAAAAGATAATATGTCAGGCGCGCAAAGGCGGTGAAAAATGCCTGGTTAGTGTTATGCAACGATCACCAGGCACCCTTAACACCCACTGACGACAGACGAAGCAATAAAAGGTTACGGCTCTCTCAGCGCCGCTTCTGTGGCTGCCTCAATCTCAGCCGGCGTCTTTGCCATTTTGCTGCGGCTCAGGAAAGCATTGAGTAAAATCGCCCCAAAGGTCGCGGTGCCGATGCCGCCCATGCTGAAGCCGCCCAGGCTCAGGGTGAAGTTGCCCGCGCCCAGTACCAGCGTAACTGCCACCATGATGAGATTGCCATTCAGGCCCAAATCAACGTGGTTTTGTACCCAAATGCGGGCGCCAGCTACGGCAATCAAGCCAAATACCACGATGGATGCTCCACCGAGCACCGGGCCAGGAATGGTGTGGATCAAGGCACCAAATTTAGGCGAAAAACCCAACACAATGGCCATGATTGCGGCGGCGACAAAAATCAGCGTGGAGTAAATTTTAGTGACGGCCATGACGCCGATATTTTCGGCATAGGTTGTCACGCCGGTGCCGCCCGCCGAAGCCGAAAGCAAGGTCGCCAGGCCATCCCCGATAAAGGCGCGGCCCATGTAGGGATCGAGATTTTTACCGGTCATCCCCGCCACGGCTTTAATATGGCCAAGGTTTTCCGCAACCAGGATCACCGCCACCGGCGCAATCATCAGCATAGCGTGCGTGCTGAATACCGGCGTAGTGACGGTGGGCACGCCGAACCAGGGCGCCTGCGCCACGGCGCTGAAATTCACCGGCGTGCCCAGCCCGAGGCCGTTGGTGATCGCCATATAAATCAGGTACGCCGCCACCAGACCCAGCAACAGTAACAGTCGCTGTACCAGACCGCGTGTAAACACCGCCACCGATCCGATACACAGCACCGTCATCACCGCCATCCAGCTGTCAAACGATGAAGCGGATACGCTGTTTATGGCAATCGGCGCCAGATTGAGTCCAATCGCCATCACTACCGCGCCGGTCACCACCGGCGGCATCAGGCGCTCAATCCAGCGCGTGCCGACCGCCATGACGACAAAACCGATCAGCATGTAAATCAGGCCACAGGCGATAATCCCGCCCAGCGCGACGCCGATATTCGGGTTCGTGCCGTGGCCGCTGTAGCCGGTCACGGCAATCACTAACCCGACAAATGCAGCACTGGAACCGAGATAACTCGGCACGCGCCCGCCTACGACCAGGAAGAACAGCAGCGTGCCGATGCCCGACATCAGGATCGCCATATTGGCGTCAAACCCCATCAGCAATGGCATGAGTACCGTGGCGCCAAACATCGCCACCGTGTGTTGCAGTCCCATGATCACCGTCGCGCCAAACGGTAGCCGTTCATCCGGCGCGATCACCGCGCCATCCAGATTACCTTCTCTTTTACGCCATTGCGGAAACCAGGAATGTGCCATGTACGATCCTTACTAAGTTGAATGCGGATTGAGTTAACAGGCTATCTGACGCATCAGCGGATGATAGCGTCGGTCGAAATACGCCAGTCCGTGGCAGTCATCGTTGCAACGGAGTGCAACAACTTCACAAAACATAATATCGTGGGTACCGACCCGGGTGATCTGCGTGACCTTGCAGTCAAATGACACCAGCGCGTTAGTGAGGATCGGGGAGCCGGTGGCGAGATCTGTCCATTCGGCGGCGTCGAAGCGTTGTTCCATCGGCGTTTTTCCGCCGAATAAATTAGAAAGTGATTCGTGGCTGTCGGCCAGCGTGTTTACGCACAGCACCTGATTTTGTATAAACGCCGGATGTACCGACGCAGAACGGTTCAGGCACACCAGCAGTGTCGGTGGCGTATCGGTGACGCTGCACACAGCAGAGGCGGTGAAACCTGCCCGACCGCCGGAGCCGTCAGTGGTGATGATATTGACGGCAGAGCCGAGGCGCGCCATGGCATTGCGGTATTCCTGTTTCTCAACGGCAGCTTCTTTTTCAGCAAGGGGCATGTCGGTCGCGGGCAGTGTGGCGTTCAGGGTTGATTGCATGCTCGTGTCCTCAGTCATGATCGGTGATGCTTACAGCACGCGACAGGCGCGGTCAAAGTCCAGGCGCGGTGCGCGCGGATAGACTTTGCTGCTGTCGCCGTAACCAATGTTAATCAGAAAATTCGATTTCCAGCCTTCTTGCGCCAGAAAGGTTTCATCAACTTTGGCATTGTCGAAACCGGACATCGGTCCGGTATCCAGGCCGATCGCGCGACAGGCCATAATCAGATACGCAGCCTGTAAACTGCTGTTGCGGAACGCGGTATCCTGTGCCAGCTGTGTGCTGGAGGTGAACCATGAACGGGCATCGCCGGACGGAAACAGTTCAGGCAGCAGCTCATAGAATTCCGGATCCCAGGCAATAATCGCCGTCACCGGAGCGGTCATCGTTTTCTTCAGATTGCCACTGGAAAGTGCCGGCGCCAGTTGTTGTTTCGCTTCCTGGCTCTGAATAAATACGATGCGCACCGGGCTGCAGTTCGCCGAGGTCGGCCCCATGCGCGCCAGTTCGTAAATCGTTTTGAGTTGTTCGCCTGTTACCGGTTTATTCAGCCAGCCGTTATGGGTGCGGGCTTCGGTGAACAACGTGGCCAGCGCGCTGGCGGTTAATGCTTCGGTCATGGCATCTCCACAGGTATGAAATCAGACGGTGTTCCGGATGGATGCGAAGCCTGCCGCTGCAGCCAGTCCAGTAAAATCGGGTTAAACGTATCGGGGTCCGTTACGCTCATGGCATGTCCGCCGTAGCCCATTTGCAGGTGCTCGCCATGGGGAAGACGCGAGGCGAGATCGGCTGAACAGGACCAGGGCACCAGCAAATCATCTTTAGCGCTCAACGCCAGGGTCGGCGCGATGACGCCTTTGAGCGAGGTGGTCAGATCGGAGTCCATCAGCGCCTGCAGGCGATGCAGCAGGTTTTCCATCCCCTGAAAGTTCGTCACCTGATGCTGGCGCTCTTCCTGCAGGAAAGCTTCATGTTCAGAAAGCCAGTCACCCGGGTACAGAAACAGCGGCTGCGCCTGCACGTAGGCATCTACGCCGCTGTTAAGCAGCAGGTTCCGACGGACGTCGAAGCAGCGGCGCGTCTGGCTGTTAAGGACTGTCCAGCCATTAATTACCACCAGACTTTGCAGCAGCGCGGGATAACGCAGGGCAAGATGCAGACCCATAATGCCGCCCAGTGCGTGACCGACCAGATGACAGCGGCTGATATTCAGCGCGTTAAGTAAGCCTGCCAGCTCATCGGCCATATCCTCCATCCGGTAACCGGCGGGTACGCTACCCTGACTGGCGCCGGTGCCGTACTGGTCATAGACCACCACCCGAAAATGCGCCGAGAGCATCGCCAGCTGAGGCTGCCAGAATCCCCCGGAACCGCCGAGACCCGAGGAGAGCACGACGGTTTCTGCATCAGCGTTTTGCTGACCCAATACCTTGTAATACATACTGTTTCCTCAGATGAAATACATCACCGAACAGATTATTTGCCAAGGTGGGCAATCGATGCGATTTCGATCAACGCATCCGGTTTCACCAGCCCACACTGAATGCAGAACCTTGCCGGTTTTTCACCCGGGAAATACTCCGCATAGACCTGATTCACTGCCCCGTAATTCGCCCAGTCGGTGATAAAAATCGAGTTCATGGTGACGTCATCCATGCTGCCGCCTGCGGTTTCGATCACGCTTTTGATGATCTCCAGTACATGGCGGGTTTGTGCTGCCGCATCGCCCACATGTACGACGTTGTTGTCTTTATCAAAAGGCAAAGTACCGGAAACGTACAGGACCCCATCGGCAAGCGTACCGGGAACAAATGGCGCCAGCGGAACACCGCTGCCGGCTGGAATAATGGCGCGTTTAGGCATCGTTAATTGTCCTTTTCACAAGCGGTCAGGCCGCGTTTTGTTCAGTTTTGTAACCCACCGCGTCGCAGAAATGGCTTACGCTGGAGACCCAACCAAAAAACGTTTCGATGTTATAAATCGCGGCTTTTTGCGCAAACTCGGGGCCCGCCTGGTGTGTCGCGTCTTCCAGTACGACGCCAAAATATTCCAGAAAGAAGCCGTCACGCAGGGTGGATTCGACGCACACGTTGGTGGCAATGCCGGTAAAAACCAGATGATGAATGCCGTAGCTGCGCAGCAGGCTATCCAACTGGGTATTAAAGAAGCCGCTGTAGCGTGGTTTTGGCAGCACAATATCGCCTGGCTGGGGCTGCAGTTCATCGACCAGTTCGTAATCCCAGTCCCCTTTCGCCAGCAGTTTGCCCATCAGCTCGGGACGTTTGCGCATTGTTTTCAGCGCATTGGATTTATGGAAGTTGGGCGAGCCCGCGCCCCCGGCTTCGACATACTGATTGTCCCAGCCGTTCTGGAAAAAAATCACTTTTATGCCTGCCGCGCGAGCAGCGGCAATCGCCACTTTGATATTGGCAATGACCGGCGCGGTGGCAGACACGTCAAAGCCTGCCAGATCAAGATAACCGCCCTGTGAGGCGTAAGCGTTTTGCATATCCACCACAATAAGCGCCGTCTGCTGCGGGGTGAAACCAATGGCTTCAGGACGCGCGGCCAGCACCCTTTCCTCGCCAGCATTATCGGGCGCGCGGCGAACCACGGTTTGATTTTCAACAATGTTCATCATGCGACCTCTTTCTGCTCAATGCCGATGTGCTGGCGCGTTTTCATTAACGGCTGGATGTAACGACCAAAGTTTTCAATACCTTCGACGAAATCGTCAAAAGTCAGCAATACGCCGCCCGCACCGGGAACCGTATCGATCTCATCAAGCATTCTGGCGACGCTGGCCCAGGAGCCGACCAGCGTCCCCATGTTGATGTTGACCGCTGACGTGGGATCGGCCATCTGGCGAACATTGGTATCGCTGCCGGAGCGGGTATCTTTACTGCTCTGGTCGGTGAGCCATGACAGGGCTTCCGCATCAGCACCGGCTTTGTACAGCTCCCATTTGGCGCGCGCGGCCTCGTCGGTTTCATCGGCAATCACCATGAACAACACGTAAGAGGACACGTCACGGTTTTCAGCGTCAGCCGCTGTTTTCATGCGGGCTGCGGTAGGTGCAAAAGCGGTTGGCGTGTTGACGCCTTTGCCAAAGCAGAAGTTAAAATCGGCGTGTTTGGCGGAAAACGCCATGCCGGCGTCACTTTGTCCGGCGCAGATGACTTTCATTTCGCTTTGCGGGCGTGGACTGACGCGACAGTCATCCATTTTGAAAAATTCGCCGTCAAGCGTGCAGTGCCCTGTTCCCCACAGATCGCGCAGTACGCTGACATATTCGGTCAGGTAATCGTAGCGGCGGGAAAAATAGTCATCGCCAGGCCACATGCCCATTTGTTCGTATTCCGGTTTCTGCCAGCCGGTTACCACGTTCACGCCGAACCGGCCGTTGGAGATGGAGTCAATTGTGGCAGCCATGCGCGCAACGATTGCCGGTGGCATGACCAGGGTGGCGGCGGTGGCGTAGAGCTGAATGCGGGACGTTACGGCGGCCAGACCGGCCATCAACGTGAATGACTCCATGTTGTGTTCCCAGAATTCCGTTTTACCGCCGAAGCCGCGCAGTTTGATCATCGAGAGCGCGAAGTCGAAATGGTAGTGCTCTGCTTTCTGCACAATAGTTTTATTCAGTTCGAAGGTTGGCTTGTACTGCGGCGCAGTTTCTGAAATTAGCCAACCGTTGTTACCGATAGGAATAAAGACACCGATTTTCATAGCTCACCTCGATTGAAAATAATTGGGACGACAACAAGGGCTTGCGAAAATCTCTGCGCGGCTTAAGTGCGTCCTGCGGGTTCCTGTTGCACCGTGCTGAAATCTCCTGACGTAAGGACATTTGCAAAGCGGATGCCAGTTTTTAAAAAGTCATTTAAAACAGAATGTTATAGGATTATGTAGATTTATAATGGAGTAAATGGTCTAAAACAGACCATTTAATCAAAAATAACTGCACGTTAATTAGGCAGAGTTGAGCGCAAATGGTGCAGTTTTGTTAAATATTGGTTGTGCTAGGTTGTTATCAGGTTGTGTTTATAAATAACGCGTATGACGATAGTCGCCTTAATGCCTATTTGTTATGCTTTTGGCCTTGTTGTGTGTATCAGGGAAATGTTGTGAAGCCATTGTCCGAAAACCCGGGATCTGACGCCGGAGAAAACCTCGCCGCGAAAACGCCATCAAAATCTGTGACGCGACGTTCGCGAGCGGTTGCTGCCAAACGTGGCGCTATCATGGCCGCTGCACTGGAATTCTTCTCACTGTATGGCTTTCACGGCACCCGTCTTGAGCAGGTTGCTGAACGCGCGGATGTCTCGAAAACCAATCTGTTCTATTACTTTCCCTCGAAAGAAGATTTATACATTGCGGTGCTCAAAGGGCTGCTGGATATCTGGCTGGCACCGCTTAAAGCACTGCAGTCCGATCAGCATCCTCTGGAAGCAATACGGGAATATATTCGTCTGAAGCTTTGCGTCTCCCGTGACCATCCTCAGGCCTCAAGATTATTTTGTCTGGAGATGGTTCAGGGCGCACCGCTGCTGAAACAGGAGCTGGGCGGCAGCCTGAAAACGCTGGTGGAGGATAAATCGGACGTGATTCGCGGCTGGATTAAAGATGAGTTGATCGCACCCATCGATCCGATGCAGTTGATTTTTATGCTGTGGGCCACCACTCAGCATTACGCAGATTTTGGTGTGCAGGTTGAGGCGATTACCGGTAAAACACTCAGCGATCCTGTGTTTTTTGAACAAACGGTGAAGAGTGTCCAGCACATCATCACCGAAGGGATTCAGATTCGGGCGTAAAAATGGCGGGCAGAACGCTACTGTTCCAGGCCGTTTACACCACAGGCTAAACTGGCCTCGCATCTCTCCCGGCGTCATTGCCGTAATGCGTGCGCAAAAAACTTCACGCCGTCAGGCCAGGCGCCCGGGTGGCCCGCAAACGCAGTGGCTGCATTGCCGACAAGCAGGTTATGGGTTCCGGCCTGGGTGATGTAAGGCCCCTCTGCGCGCAATCTCGCCAGCGTAATTAATGAAGGTCGGACAATAACGATATGGCCAGGCCTGTGCTTATCGGGGCTTTCATAGGAAATCACGACCAGCATTCCCTGGTTAGCAAGCTGCTGTGCATGTAGTGCATCGGCCGCCCTAATCCAGCCCGCCTGACGCCCTTCCTGACTGTCGAACCAGCGTGTCTGCGCGCTTGCCAGCAATATCTGGCTGTGCTCTGGTGGCCTGAGCATATACACACCCAGCCGGGCCCCCATGGCCGCCGCAAACGCACTGCAGTGAGTATGATTGCCGGGGCCTGAATAGTCATCCGGCTTGTCAGGCTGACCGGTTTCCCAGTTGACATGATGATGATTGAGCCATAAATGCTCAACGTCCGACCGATCAAGCACGGTGAGGATCGCCTGAGCGGCAGGCGTGACGGGACCACAGCAGGGTTGCTCAGCGGAGCGCGCGGACGAGGGAATGTTTTCGGCGGCAACCGTTATTCCTGTCAGTGCAACGAGTACCACAGCCATGCGGGTGACTAAACTTAAAAAAACGCGGATAAGCGATTTTTTCATCGTTACCTCACTGCGCAGACAGAAAGATCAGCCTGCAGGGATAATACTGGCAGCCAGCAACAGGCAGACCCGAATGTGTCTGGTTATCCCTGCCACGTCAATGCCCTGAAAACGGTGACGGCGGTCAATGTTTTCAGGGCTTCAGCAATGCGCTTAGGCATCACTCTTTTGATACATGGAGAAGAAACGGTTGTCGATACTTTCGCGGAAAAAAGCGTCCTGATCGAGGGCAGCACAGAATCCCTGATAGGTATGAGCAGGCACGGCAAGCCAGCGACGGCAGGTGCCATTGCGGTATTCAAGTTCCAGTACGCCTGACGTCGGGTCGAATCCCGCACTGCGGAAAAGGGAGGAAGAATTAATATCGTGTCGTTTCATAACGGATAGTCCCTATCGGTTGAGCCCAGTACCTGCGTTTAAGAGCGGCAATATAACACAGTCATCGATAAGAGTTGCCTTGGGTAAAAATCTTGCCATATTAAAAAATGATGCCCTGCCTGTAGAAGCCACACTGACCATGGTGTACCTGTAATGACGTCCAGCTAAATGCGTCGTTCGTAGCCGTTTTTCCTTTGTTTTCAGCCACGCTTTACGTTTTCTTGTCAGCCCCGGCGCTGACCGTCAAGGCGGTATAACTTCGTTTCTCTGTCTGCAGCCAGAGAAATGATAAAACGACTTTATTTTCTTATGATGACAGTGCATCAATAACTGATTGAACGATATCACCATTTGGCTATAATAGAACAACCAAATGGAGGTGATGATGAAACAGTTCACTTTACCCGTATCCGCTGCAGAACCGGATCGTCTATGGCAATTTGCTGGCCTGAGCAGTGCTGACGGCGTGATGCTGATGGATCAAATCGATGATGGTCTGGACGGCACGGTAGCCAGTCGCATTGTCACCTGGGCGCAAATCTCTCAGGCAGAACTGCGCCGTATGACCGGCATTGCGGGCTCAACCTTCACCCGCGGCGTTAAAAGCCGCTTTACTGCGGAGCAGAGCGAACGGCTGGTGCGTTTTATTCGCGTGATGGATCGTGCGGTTGAGCTGTTTGAGGGTGATAAAGAAAAGGCACGGCAGTGGCTCAATGAGCCTGCGCGCGCCTTAGGCAATAAAAAACCGGCCGATCTGGTTGCGTCAGAAACCGGTGCTTATGAAGTGCTGAAACTCATTACCCGGCTTGAACACGGTGTGTATTCTTGAAGCTCTATCGCATGACCAAAACGCGCTATCTGGGGTCGGCCTGGAGCGGTTTTGGTGCCCGTGAAGGCGGCGGACGCTGGAACAGCGTCGGCGTATCGATGGTCTACGCTTCTGAAACTGCTTCCCTCACCATGCTGGAGACGCTTATCCATCTGCAAAGCGCCAGCGTGCTGGACTTTTTTACCCTCATGAGCATTGACGTTCCCGACAGGCTGATTGAATGGATTGATATCAAGCAACTGCCTGACGACTGGGCCGCACCGGAAGCGCCTGCAGCGCTGCGTTTATTTGGTGATGCCTGGATACAAAGCGGGGGATCGGTCGCACTGCGCGTGCCCAGTGCCCTTTCGCCCGTGGAATCGAATTATCTTCTCAATCCCGAGCATCCTGAATTCAGTGCGATCGTCAGACAGGCGGTAAACATCCCCTTCCTTTTTGACGCACGTTTTTCCCGACAGGTATAAAGCCGACGCATTAATATGCACCTCTTCACGTCGCCCTGCGCCCTGACATCGGGTTGGGCTCCGCTTTGCGATATGTGCTTCAACGTGCACCTTTGTTAACGTTTCGATCGCTGCCGTAAATGGATGTAACAATCGTAAACTTAACGCGCAGCGAAAATATTTTTTACCGGAAACAGGGAAGAATACGCAATAAAAAGCAGTCATCCACCTTTCTGGCCCGGTTGTAAACGCATTGATTAGCGACGGATATTTTCAGGATACCGCATAATTTGCATTAAGTATTTTTCCGTTTTTTGCATCAATTTGTCGTCGATCGTGGTTTAAACAGGATAAGCAGAGTGAATAACTGAGCCATGATGATTAGGAAAAATGAATTTGGCTTAAGGTGGAGGATGCTGGCTAAATGACTGATTAATCGCTGATGTGTTTGCAGACGGCACCGATGTAGATTATTCAAAAGCCAAATTAACCGCCCCGGAAGAATTTCAAATTGTTATTGCGTTAACAATTTTTTACCTCCTTAACAGAAAATTGATGGTTAAGTAATGACAATAAACCGATTTGCAACAACATTTAAAATCAGAAAAACCCCTGATTAATGCATTGTATTTTTAATTCTGGTGTCACTTCATCAGGACAAGAATATGGCAAGCATAAGCACACTTGGCGCTGGTACTAACCTCGACCTCAACACGTTATATGATAATTTACAGTCAGCTGAGCAGGCGCAACTGACACCGATTACTAATCAGCAGGCGTCTTATAATGCGCAGCTGACGGCCTGGGGCGTGGTTCAGAGTTCAATGTCGAAATTGCAAACGGCCGCCTCTGCGCTGGAAAATGCCTCGAGCATTGCCACAACCAAAGTCACCAGCTCAAATACCGCCTTTACTGCCACGCTTGCCAGCGGTGCCGCAGCCGGAAACTATTCCGTTGAGGTCGATCAGCTCGCCGCCGCGCAGTCTCTGCTTTCTAAGTCCGCCAGCAGCGAAAGTACCGATCTCGGTGACAGCAGCATGGCATCACGTACGATTACCATCAGCCAGTCTGGGCAGAAATCGCCGCTGACCGTGACCTTAAACCAGGATCAGACCAGCCTGACAGATATCCGTGATGCAATTAACAAGCAGCAAGGTAGCGTTAATGCCAGCGTGATTATGGCAAACGATAACACCTACTATTTGTCCCTGACCGCACGTGATAGTGGTACCGCGAATGCGATGACCGTCAGCACCAATGACTCGACGCTGTCACAGTATATCAGTTACAGCAGTGGCGGCAGTAATAACGGCATGACACAGCAGGTTGCTGCTCAGGATGCTCAGTTGAAGATAAACGGTTTGTCTATCACGCGCAGCAGCAACATCGTCACCGATGCGCCTGAAGGGGTCACACTGAATCTGAATAAAGTTAACAGCGGTTCCCCTGAAACCTTATCTATCGCCACGGATACCACGCCTATGGCGACGGCGATTCAGACGTACGTTGATGCCTATAATTCCCTGCAAAAAACCATTGCAGATCAGACAAATTATACACCCGTGCAGGAAGGCCAGGCGCCAAGTACCGATAATGGCGATCTGCTGGGGGATAATACGTTAATGAATATCCAGACCAGCCTGCGCAGCCAGTTTTCCGATCCTCAGGGTAGCGGAAGCATTCAGGTACTCTCACAACTCGGCATTACCCAGGACGATAAAGGTGACCTGACGGTAGACAGCACCAAGCTGAATGCCGCCTTAACCAATCAGCCTGCAGATGTTTTAAGTTTTCTGACCGGTGATGGCAAAACTACGGGGTTCGCGACGCAGGTGACCAACAGACTCAATGATATGTTAGCCAGCAACGGCACGGTATCAAACGCGACGACAGGGATTAATACCTCGCTAAAACAGTTGTCTGATCAATATAACAACGTTAATGATCAGATCACCGCGGTCATGGCGCAGTATAAAACGGAGTTCACCAATCTGAGTACGCTGGTGTCTTCAATGACGCAGACGGGGGATTACCTCTCTGCACAGTTCGCAAAAATGTAATTCTGGTTTGGCCGAAATTTTTATCTTCCGCGCTGATGGTACACCTTGCCATCAGCGCGCTGCCGTTTGATGTTGTCTTTTCCCAGACCGGTTCCCCGTTCGTCCCTTCTCTGCTTAAGCTGAACACGAGAAACCCGTTCAACATTATTACCCGTCCGCTAACCGATGTCCCCGGGCATGAGAGCCAAGGCTGAACTCCCGTCGTTTTTCATGACAAACTGGTTTTAACGCTGCCAGCAATTTTCTTGACTACGGACGTCTGTCTTTCTTGTGGGGAAATGTAAAAAAATAATTATTATCATCGTAATGCCGGATAATGATATATCTTACTTTTTAATTAGGGAGAGTTAATGTAATTTCCTTAATGAGAGGCTGTGTTACAGAAAAAACATGACTCATCATACCATGCGGCTAATAATGTAAATATTTAATCATCTGTGCTTTTTGATGATAAATGCTGTAACAAAAGGTTTTTAACCTTTAAAAAGTTATTCTTCTGATTGAAGTTTGTGTGTGCTTATAATAACTTTTTTCTGAGTTTTTTCTGTATTTACAACTTCACCGCCCTGTAAAAAAAACCATTCACTAATTAATCTTAACTGGCGTCTTTTCATTAAAGTTTGGCGTAGTAAGCTCGATAATAATAAGGCGTAAATAATACGTTTCTATAAGAAGGAATTTACCATGTCAGTGATCAACACAAACGTTCTGTCGTTAATTACTCAAAACAACCTGAATAAGTCACAGTCATCATTGGGTACGGCTATCGAGCGCCTGTCATCAGGCCTGCGTATCAACAGCGCCAAAGATGACGCGGCCGGTGAAGCGATTGCTAACCGTTTCACATCGAATATTGACGGCCTGACGGTTGCCGCACGTAACGCCAATGACGGTATTTCATTGTCTCAGACGGCTGAAGGTGCACTGGATGAAATAAACAACAACCTGCAGCGTGTCCGTGACCTGACTGTTCAGGCTCAGAACAGCTCCAACTCAGCATCTGATATTGACTCAATCCAGGCTGAAGTTAACCAGCGTATGCAGGAGATTGACCGCGATACCAAGCAGACAGATTTCAACGGTCTTAAAGTCCTCAACACAGGATCGGGTAGCAGCACTTACAATTTCCAGGTCGGTGCGCAGGATGGCCAGACTATCGGTATCACTCTGAGTTCCAGTGACAGCTTCGATCTTGCTGCGGCCGGTAACGCCTCGTCAGGCACCGTGCAGAATACCAGCGTGACCACTGGCCAGACAGTTAACGGAACCGCCCGTAGCACTGCGGCTATTGGTTTTGACGTGCTGAAGGGTGCCGTAACCGGCGGTAGTGGTGGCACCGCATCAGGCAGCACCCCACTGGCGGATATCGATAAAGCCATCAAGGCCGTCGACAGTCAGCGCAGCCTGCTGGGTGCATCTCAGAACCGCTTTGAGTCTACAATCAGTAACCTGAATAACACCGTGACTAACCTGACTGCAGCACGAAGCCGTATCCAGGATGCGGACTATGCGACGGAAGTGTCGAACATGTCACGCGCGCAGATTCTGCAGCAGGCGGGCTCGTCGGTACTGGCCCAGGCCAATCAGGTACCTCAGACTATGCTGTCTTTACTTCGTTAATCGACAATTTAAGAACCACGCTTTTTGCAGAGCGTGGTTCTTCTCAGAGGATTAACTTAAATCACCTCTCGCTTACCCTGCGAATAAAATCACTGAACGCGGCTAACTGTTTTGCCAGATGTTCCAGCGTGCCCTGCTCAATCACCTTCCCGGCCTGCTCATCGACTTTATTCTGGATCGCCCCACCCATAAATTCCGGCTTGTTCAGCACCATGGCATCGAGAAATACCAGAATCTGACGCAGGTGATACTGACAACGTGCTCCACCAATAGCGCCCATGGAGCTGGTTTGAATCGCCACCGGTTTTCCCGCCAAAGGTTGATTCGGTACGCGAGATAACCAGTCAATGGCATTCTTTAAACCGCCAGGCACGGAGTAGTTATATTCGGGTGTGACGATAATAACGCCATCAGCCTCGCGAATACGTGCAGCCAGCGTGTCAACCGTGGCGGGGAATCCCTCTTCTTGCTGAAGATCCGCATCGTACAGTGGAATATCCCGAATGGATGGCAGTGCATCTATGGTCATCCCCTCTGGCGCCAGCTGTGGGAGTGCACGCGCGATCATGGCGTTGTACGAGCCTTGCCTCAGGCTTCCCAGCAGCGTGACGATTTTTAACGGTTTGTCAGACATCATCCTTCTCCTTTTGAGTGGCTATAATGATTTACCCGATAAATCCGGATAGCATGTGAATGCGCTCTTCAACAACAAGCAGGTTATATGAGAACCTTTTTACCGATTTTACTCTCTCTGCTGCTCTCTGGCTGTCTGTCCTCACCCTCACCGCGTGAAACATCGACATCACAGCTGGCTAATCCTGCATCCCAACATTGCCTTGCTGTCGGCGGCAAAATTGACAGCGTGAAAACAGCGGCTGGCGAAGAGGGATACTGTACCTTGCCTTCGGGAGAGCGCATAGATGAGTGGGCATTGTACCGCCGCAATACCCCGTAAAACCGGACGGCGGCATCATCTTTAAGGGAGTATCGCATTATGCCTACCCCGGATAACTATCTCGTCCGGCAAGCAACGACGCATGACCTGGCAGGCATCACGGCACTGCTTCAGGAAAACGCAGCGGGCAATGGCGGCACGCTGAATGGCGATTTCCCCGCCGAAAAAGTTGCCGGCATGCTGAATCACCCCGGCGCCATAGTGGCAGTCGCGCAGTGTGCGGCAGGGATTGCCGGCGTGTTATTTAGCACCTCATCATTCCGGCAAGGCCCGGAGGTGGTGAACGCCATGTTGCGCGCCTGGCCGCCCGGGAAGCAGTGCTGGATTTATGGCCCGGCCTGCATCAGCACCCGGGCCCGCGGTCAGGGCCTGCTGCTGCGTCTGTACGATGAACTGCGCAGTCACTACGGTACTAAGGCCCCGGTGCTGTTTATCCAGGCTGATAATCGTCGATCAATTCAGGCGCACGAGCGTCTTGGCATGACCCAGGTGGCGCAGTTTTACATCAACAACGTCCACTTTTTGGTCTACAGCCATTAATTGTCCTTCACGCCCTATGGCACAAATTGAAACCTGCACCTGATACAGGCTCTAAAATTAATCTGAAAGGGTTAAGGGAGAACGCAGGATGATCAAAATTTGCCTCACGTGCGGCACGTCTTATCAACAGCAGGATGTTCACATTGATCGCTGTAAAATCTGTGAGGACGAACGTCAGTATGTCCCGCCAACAGGACAACAGTGGATTTCACCTGAGGCGTTGCATGCGGCCCACAGTAATAAATGGTCTCAGCTGGAAAAGGGATTATTCAGCCTGCAAACGGTTCCTGAATTTGCTATTGGCCAGCGGGCCTTTCTTGTAAAGGGCGCGCAGGGCAACGTACTTTGGGACTGCATTCCTGATCTTGACGATGCCACGATTGACATCGTTCGTGCCCTGGGCGGCATCAGCGCGATTGCGGTTTCTCATCCTCATTACTACAGCACCATGCAAGACTGGGCAGCGGTCTTTGATGCCCCGATTTACCTGCACGCCAGTGACAGCGAGTGGATTATGCGTGACAGCCCCTATCTGCGGTTGTGGGAAGGTGAGGCAAAAACCCTCATGCCTGATGTGACACTGTTACGTCTGGGAGGACACTTTGAAGGTGGAACCGTGCTGCACTGGGCAAAGGAGGATGGCATCGTGCTGTCTGGTGATATCGTGCAGGTTAGCGCAGGGTCAAACGCAGTCTCTTTTATGTGGAGTTATCCCAATATGCTTCCTTTACCCGCCGCGACAATCACTGCGATCGTCAATCGACTTCAACCCTATGATTTCAGGAAACTTTACAGCGCATTTGAAGGGCGCGATATTATTGCCGATGCCAGCAGTGTGGTGAAGCAGTCGGCGCAAAAATATATCGATTGTTTACGCTAACCGCGGCGGACAGCTCCAGCGCTGTCAGCCATCAAGCTCATCGACCAGATCTACCTGCAAAGGTTTTCGCGTTTTGCGCACGTCGATATGCGCCAGCGCGCGCCTCAAGCAAGGCTTCCGCCTGAGGCGTCAATCGATTCATCGGCCTGACGAGTGATGAGCCCGGCGTCCTGCAGGCGGCTAATCAGCCCAGACGCGCCGTGCGGTTTTAAAATCAGCCGCTCTGCAACCTAACCACCGTTGCCGTTGCTTCTCGCGCTACCCAAATAGTCAGTGGCGCCTGATGTTGCTGTGGTGTCAATCTCACATTGCGTGCCTGACTATCACTAAAGGCAATAAATCTGCGTAGTTCCGTGCGGAAGTTGGCCAGCAAGATGTAATCAGCATCTGTCATTTTCGGCTGTGACATACAGTCACCTTTAGCGATGGGGTTTATGTCGTAACACGATGTAAGTTTTCTGCTTTTAGACATTGCAAAAAAAGACATTACGCAGGGGCGCACTGTCGATTTACCTGCCAGGCTCAACGTAGCTGGCCACAGGGTATCTCACGCTGCCTTGCCCGATCGGGCCTTGTACATTAGATATCTGACCTACCCTGCTATCACGTCCGCTACGGGCACAAAGCGATCGTTGAGCCAGACCTTTAGCCTGACCAGGACTACAGCGATAAGTGCAAAGATGCGGCTCAGCGCCGTACGCCCGACGTAGTCGGGCAAAGCCCTTTAAATGATGTGATTTCATGCGTTTAGCTGAAAATCCAGACGGGAGAGCGGTGCTATCAGGACGCACGTTCTTGCGCTGCCGGGCATCAGTCGGGTTCGTCTGAAGCAAGGCGCATCGTCGCCCTGGCTACCCAGAGATGGGGCGCGGGTTTAGTGTCCGCGCGATGAAGGGGAGCGGGTCGCGGCGGTTAATGAGTCAGTGAGAAAGACGTTCATGTGCGGATGAAGGTGAGCGGCGAAAAGTCGTCTTGTCGTGAATAATTTTCGGTGTTGCTGCGCTGATAGGGATGGTTGATTCAACACACTATCAGCGCTATATAAATCTTGGAGTTTGGTTCTACATTGCTCAGGCGCAAGGTGAACCGGGTTGCCCCGGGACAGAAAAGCCGCCGCATGAAGCCAGGATTTACTCCGCAACGTCGTCGTCTAGATTTTTTACGCAGACCGCCAAGGTATCCTAAAAATGTCAAACGCTGACAGCGACGCCGTCCCGTTGCAAACGTGCATGAAGCATGACGACCCGCCATTACGCGCAGGCGTTGACGCCGCCCCGGGAAGGCCAGGAATTGAAGCCCGATGGACATCGAGTGCCAAGAGCGGAATCGGCACGGCCCTTTCATCAGACTCGCGCGTCTGGTTCACCTTGAGCCACGGCGTTCTCAACGAAATCTATTATCCACGCGTTGACAGCGCCTGTACCCGCGATTGCGTCTTCGTTATCACGGGGCCTGAAGGTTATTTCTCCGAAGAAAAGCGCGACTGCCTGACCGAAACCCGACCCCACTCGCCAGGCATTCCGGCCTTCACCATCACCAACACGGCGCGTGACGGCCTCTACAGGCTTGAGAAGGACATCATTACTGATCCGGCCCGTGACTGTGTGCTGCAGCGGGTCCGTTTCACCGCGTTGAAGGGGAACGTTGAGCATTACACCGTCACCGCACTGCTCGCTCCCCATCTGGTGAATGCCGGACAAATGAACGCCGCCTGGATCGGCGAATTTGACGATAAGCCAGTGCTTTTCGCCACCGGCCGCTCCCGCTATCTGGCGCTCGTCTGCGACATCCCCTGGACGGCAATGAGCGCCGGGTTTGTCGGTATGTCAGACGGCTGGCAGCAGCTTAAAGAACAGGGACGCCTTGTGAACCAATACCGGCGGGCAGACGATGGCAATGTCGCGCTTGCCGGAGAGCTGGCGTTCACCAGCGCCTGCAGTGAAGCCACGCTGGCTATTGGTTTCGGCCAAACGGAATCCGAGGCCGCAGCGGCGGCAACCGCCAGTCTTAACGCGGGCTTTGATAAAGCGCGCGATGGGTATATTCGCAACTGGCAAGCGTGGCAGGACAGGCTCATTCCACTCGATCAAGAAGCGCGAAACGGCGTCAATACATACCGGGTTTCAACGGCGGTACTGGCCTCGCACAGAGCCGCTGATTGTCCCGGCGCCGTTGTCGCGAGCCTGACGATACCCTGGGGATTTTCGAAGGGCGATGACGATCTTGGCGGCTATCATCTGGTCTGGCCGCGAGACCTGGTCGAAACGGCAGGGGGTTTCCTGGCCGCAGGCGACGCCGACCAGGCACTCGCCATTCTGGAATATCTCCGTCGTGTTCAGGAGCCCTCCGGGCGCTGGCCACAGAACCTGTGGCTGGATGGAAAACCCTACTGGCCAGGCATCCAGATGGATGAGTGTGCATTCCCCCTTCTGCTTATGGATATGCTGCGCAGACTCGGCTATCTCGACAATAAAGCGCAGAAACGCTTTATGCCTATGCTACGCCGCGCGGCCTGCTACATTTTGACCAACGGCCCGGCGACCGCGGAGGACCGCTGGGAGGAAGACTCAGGCTACAGTCCGTTTACCCTGGCGGTCGAGATCGCTGCACTGCTTGCCGCCGCGGATCTGCTTTCGATAGACGGAGATGAAGCGGCGGCAAACCACCTGCGAGAAACCGCAGACTGCTGGAATGAGCAGATTGAAAAATGGACCTTTGCCGGGGATCCCCATTTTTGCACCTCGATTGGCATTTCCGGTCACTATGTCCGCATCGCGCCGTCGGGCGCAACGGATGAGGTCAGCGCATCCGGCAATACCGAGATTCGCAACCAGACACCGGATCGGGCGCTTCTGCCGACCGCTGATGTGCTGAGCCCGGATGCCCTGGCACTGGTGCGTTTCGGCCTGCGTGCAGCGGACGACCCGCACATCCTTGATACGATAAAGGCTATTGACCACAGTCTTCGGGTCGATTTACCTCAGGGGCCATTGTGGTATCGGTACACCGGTGATGGCTATGGCGAACACGCAGACGGCGCGCCGTTCGACGGTATCGGCCAGGGGCGTCCATGGCCTCTGCTGGCGGGCGAACGCGCGCATTACGAGCTGGCAGCGGGCAGGCACGACGCGGCTGAGGCGCTCCTGGCCACGCTGGAAAAATCGGCAGGCTCGGGCGGGCTGTTACCGGAACAGGTATGGGACGGCCCCGATATTCCCGATAAGGCGCTGTTCTTCGGGCGTCCTTCCGGTAGCGCCATGCCGCTTGTCTGGGCACATTCCGAACATATTAAACTGCTGCGATCGCTTCGCGATGGCGCGGTCTTCGATATGCCACCCCAAGGCGTTGAACGCTATATCAGAAATAAGACCGGATCGCATTTGCGCATATGGCGCTTTAACAACCGCGTATCCTCCCTTCCTGTCGGGAAGCAACTGAGGCTGGAAACGGAAGCGAACGCCCTGGTGCACTGGAGTACGGATGACTGGGCTACCGTTTCTGACTCCCCGGCGCGCTCTTCGGGGCTTGGAACCTATTATGTGGACCTGCCTGTACAGCACGAAACCGCAGGAACCCGTGTTGTCTTTACCTTTTACTGGCCTGACGTTGAACATTGGGAAAACACCGATTTTACCGTTCACGTCGTAAATGAACCGAACGATCAAACCCGCATTGGCAATGGAGAATGATATGCAGATTGGAATGGTAGGTCTCGGCCGCATGGGCGCCAACATGGTACGTCGCCTTCTTAAACAGGGCCACGAATGCGTCGTTTACGACGTGAACGCCGATAACGTTGACGCACTGGTTAAAGAAGGCGCAACCGGCGCGTTATCCCCTGGCGATCTGATTACGAAGCTGGAGGCGCCGCGCGCGGTCTGGCTCATGCTCCCCGCGGCGATAACACCAAAGATTGCGCGGGAGTTCGCAGCAGCGCTGAATAAGGGCGACGCTATTATCGATGGGGGCAACTCCTTTTACCGTGAAGCTATCGACCTCGCCGGGGAATTTTCACCTCTCGGAATCGACTATATCGACGTCGGCACATCGGGTGGCGTTTGGGGCCTCGAGCGTGGCTACTCCCTGATGATTGGCGGCCCGCAGGCGGCCGTGAAGCGCCTGGACCCGATTTTTGCGTCGCTTGCGCCCGGTGCCGGTCAGAACATTGCGGAAGATGCGGCCCTGGGCACGGCGCCGAGAGGTTATCTTCATTGCGGGCCAGCAGGCGCCGGACACTTCGTCAAGATGGTACATAATGGCATTGAATATGGTGTCATGGCCGCCTATGCCGAAGGCCTGAACATATTAAAGGCCGCCAATAGCGGAACCGGCGAGCGGGAGGCTGATGCGGAAACCGCGCCCCTTTCCAGTCCGCAATATTATCGTTTTGATATCAATCTTCCCGCCGTTACAGAGGTATGGCGACATGGCTCGGTGATCGGTTCCTGGCTGCTGGATCTGACAGCCGAGGCGTTGAAACAGGACCCGAATCTCAACCATTATGATGGCCGCGTGTCTGATTCCGGTGAAGGGCGCTGGACATTGCAGGCGGCTGTCGACACGGGCGTTCCTGCTCCGGTTCTCGCGTCTGCTCTTTTCGGGCGTTTCTCTTCTCGTGGCGAAGCACTGTTTGCCGAAAAAGTCCTCTCAGCCATGCGGCACGCCTTCGGCGGCCATTTGGAAAAAACCAGGTAACGCGGAGGTACACAGCGATGGCGCAGCAACGATCAGATGTGCTGGTAGTGTTCGGTGTCACCGGCGATCTTGCCTACAAGATGATATTCCCTTCTCTCTATGCAATGGTGAAGCGTAAAACGCTCAGTACGCCCATTATCGGTGTTGCATTTGAAGACTGGACGCGTGACCAGTTGATCGCGCGTGCAAAAGAGGCGGTTGAAAAACATGTCGATGTGGTCGATCAGGCGGTCTTTGCCGCACTGGCGGACAGGCTTTCCTACGTTTCAGGCGATTATCGATCTCAGTCAACATTCGACGGGCTGCGCGAGGCGCTTGCCGATCATCATAACCCGCTCTACTACCTTGCCATTCCCCCCTCCCTGTTCGAAACGGTTGCGGGGGGGCTGGCAGAGGCCGGTATCGCGAAAAACGCCCGACTTATGGTGGAAAAGCCGTTTGGCCGCGATCTCGCTTCGGCAAAGCAGCTGAACGAGGTGCTGCACAAGGTTTTCGATGAGGACGCGATTTTCCGCATCGACCACTTTCTGGGCAAGGAGGCTATCCAGAACCTCCTCTACTTTCGCTTTGCGAACAGCTTCCTTGAACCCATATGGAATCGCGAACATATCGAAAGCGTTCAGATCACCATGGCTGAGGACTTCGGCATCAAGGGACGCGGCAAATTCTATGACGAAGTTGGCTGTATCCGTGACGTGATCCAGAATCACCTGGTTAATGTGCTTCTGTTACTTGCCATGGAACCGCCCTCCTCCGGCGCATCCGACGATCTGGTTGATGAGAAAGTCCAGGTGTTAAAGGCCATGCCGCCTCTGTCAGACGATGACGTGGTTCGGGGTCAGTTTGAAGGCTATACCGATGAACCGGGTGTCGCCGCGTCTTCTCCGACGGAGACCTTCGCTGCGGTTCGCTTTCAGATTACAACATGGCGCTGGAGTGGCGTTCCCTTCTATATCCGTGCTGGGAAAAATTTACCCGCGCATGCCACGGAAGTGGTTGTGCGCTTCAGGCGACCGCCGGTTACCCTTTTCGATGAAATTACCGACGAGCCCGCCAACTATATCCGCTTTCGCCTCGGCCCGGATATTACGATCGGCATTGGCGCGAGACGCAAGGCGTCCGGCGAAAAGATGCGGGGTGAAGCGGTCGAACTCACCGCGCTGGACGATGGTCTGGGCGATATGGCGCCCTATGAGCGGCTGATTGGCGATGCCATGGCGGGCGATCGTCAGCTTTTCACCAGGCAGGATGCAGCAGAGCTGGCCTGGAAAATCGTCGAACCTATACTGAAGGATAAAACCGTTCCACCTGCCTACAAACCAGGAACCTGGGGGCCTGCCGCTATGGCGGACTTTATGCCCCCCGGCGGCTGGGTCGATCCCGTTTGAGCCTATGGAGAATTACCAATGACGCGGCAAACTAAAAAAAAGAAAGATCATGTTGTTTTGTCCATCGACATCGGCGGAAGCCATGTGAAGATCCTCTCCAGCACTGGCGGGGTAAAAAAGAAGGCAGATAGTGGAAAAAACATGTCGGCCGCAGACATGGTTGCCGCGGTTAAGACCCTGGCTGAAGGCATGTCCTATCATGTGATCGCGATGGGATTTCCGGGTCCCGTCGCGGACAATAAACCCATTCGGGAGCCCGCCAACCTCGGTGAGGGCTGGGTGGGGTTTGACTATGCAGGCGCATTTGGCTGCCCTGTTCGTATCGTCAACGACGCCCTGATGCAGGCGCTGGGTTCCTATCAGGGCGGACGCATGCTGTTCCTCGGTCTTGGCACGGGACTAGGGGCTGCGATGATCATCGAAAACGTCGCTCAGCCCATGGAGATCGCTCACTTACCTTATCGCAAAGGCAATAGCTACGAACACTACGTAGGTGAAGCCTACCGGGTAAAAAAGGGGAACAAAAAATGGCAGGCGCGGGTTTTTGACGTGGTGGAAATGCTGACCACCGCGTTGCAGCCTGACTACGTGGTTTTAGGCGGAGGAAACGTAGATGAACTTGACTCACTCCCGCCAAAGTGCCGGAAAGGCGACAACACACTGGCATTCGAGGGGGGATTTCGTCTCTGGAACGATCCGAGCTTAATTACTTGATTTCAAAGCGTTGATTCGATGGGAAATATTTTCCTGAATCACGAATAGCCTTTTTTCTGGCGGAGCAGCAGCAACCATCATGGTTCAGCCCGCCTGAAAAAAATGCCCCCATCCTCCTCCACAGACGCGCATTTTATCTACACAACAGAAGCAAAAAAGCGAGGGCGCTATGCGCGCCATAACTCCATCATGCGTTCCCCCTTGCCAAACCCTTATAGACATGGGGATTCGTATTGAGCGGGAGCCAAACCCAAACGTCATTGTCAGGCTCATCACCCGGCTTCATCACGCCCTGATGACATCTCCCGAGCTCATTGACAGACCAGGTGTGCGCCGGAAAACGTCGGAGACCTGCGCCAGCGCTATCCTTTCAGCGGCCTCCTTAGCCCTGAAACCGGCAAGGTGTTTGAATTTATGTTCGACGGGATCAATACCTTTACACCCCGCCATCTGGTGTTTTTTACCTCCGACCTCCATTCTGCATTTCAGACGGCGTTAGCCGGGAAAGCGGGTGTGGACAGTGAACGCCTTCGCGCAGCCATTGATGAATCACGTGAATACCTTTTTTCGGCAGCAGGGTATGAGCCAGACATCTTTGCGGAAAAATTCCTGCCGCTGGTGCAGGCAAACTAACTGAGATGAACAGCATGAGCGCGATTTATTACGTACTGGCTTTTGCAGCAGGTCTGGGTATTACCCTGCAGACAACATTGAACAGTCAGCTTGCAAAAGGGCTCGGGGGCGACCCGGTCACCGCCGCGTTATTTTCCTTCACGGCCTCGGCGTTGAGCCTCGGCGTTTACTCGCTGCTACGTGGAGGGGTTTTCACCGCCCTTGCTGCCATCCCTTCACAGCCTCTGTGGAGTCTGGCGAGCGGACAGATCGGTGCCTGTGCGTTATTCAGCTATGTGGTACTTGCACCAAAAATCGGTTTTTCAGCCCCGCTCGGGTTGGCGATTGTCGGACAGTTGCTCTCATCACAGGTGATCGACCATTTTGGTCTGTTGGGCACCATAAGACAGCCGGTTTCGCTCATCAAGATGGGCGGCGTGTTGGTCATGCTGACCGGGCTCGGCATCATGCTTTTTGGCGACCGGCTTACCGAGCATTTTCTGTATTAACCAAGCGACACTGCTGGTTAGGGACGTATGTCCAGTCGCAGACGTCCCTGACCTTCGGTTCGTTCACCCTCGCAACTTTTATCCTCCTGGAGAAATAACATATTTTCAGTAGCAGCCCATGTCAGCAATTTGCTGGGCGAGTGCCCCTCTGGTCCCAAAGAACATGCAGACTTTACTGGACAGATATTGATGCTTGCCTTTCAGGAAGAGACCGGCGAAGTCATGCGCTGGCCTCTGCCTGAACGCCTCGGATGGATTGTCCACAACTGATTTATATGTTGCGCTCTCAAGGGGGCTGAATCTGTTACGATCTTCTTCGGTCGTGATGAGTTCTCACTATAATAACTCTCCATAGACTGCCCCTAAACGATCGAACCTTAGTGTTTATAAGGTCCGCTTCTGGCACAGAGCGGACGGTCAGCACTGAATAATATCGACATTGTGATTTTGTCCATCATCCCGCAAAGGAATGCTGTCATCCGGCAGGAGCGTGCCATCCATAGTCACTCGAGGTTCACCGTCGTGACGAGAAATCCTAATGTAATACTGACTGCCCCCGTGTTGATAGGTCAGGCTGATCGAAGGCCAGTCATCAGGTAAGTGAGTGCGAATAACCAGCGTCTCTCCGTGCCGTTTTATTCCGAGTAACTCTTCAGTCACCAGACGGTAGGCCCAGCCTGCGGAACCGGTGTACCAGCTCCATCCGGCAAGGCCGGTATGAGGTGCAACGCTGTACACATCTGCACTCATCACATAGGGCTCCGCCTTGTAGATGTTAACGCCTTCAGTCTGCAGCGTGTGGTTTACCGGATTGATCATTGACCATAGTTGCCACGCTCGCGCTTTTTGTCCCATCCGGGCAAACGCCATGACCGCCCAGATGGCGCCATGCGTGTACTGCCCGCCGTTTTCCCTCACACCCGGAAGATAACCCTGTATGTAACCGGGATTAGGACCATGACCATCAAACGGTGGCGTTAGCAACTTGATCAATCCTGCATCGTTATCCACCAGATAGCTGTCGAGTGACTGCATAGCCTGCGCACTGCGCACTGGATCAGCTGCGCCGGACAAAACGGACCAGCTTTGTGCAATCGCATCGATCCAGCACGCCTGCGATTCTCTTGTCCCCAGCGGCGTACCATCGTCAAAGTAGCCGCGGAGATACCATGCACCATCCCAGGCGTAAGATTCGAGATTTTTTTGCAGGCTCAGCGCTTCTGAATAGCACAATGCTGCCACGCCTTCATCCTGGCGCTGTTCAGCCAGCGCCGCAAAGCGTTGCAAAATATCGTAGAGGAAAAAGCCGAGCCAGACGCTTTCACCTTTGCCTTCAATACCGACCAGATTCATCCCGTCATTCCAGTCACCTGCCCCCATTAGCGGCAGGCTGTGCTGGCCGAAGTTTAGCCCCCGCTCAATCGCTTTTACGCAGTGCTGCCACAACGTCTCTTCGAGGTGGCTGATAACGGGCGTATCATAAACAGATTCTTCGCCGGGCTTGAGCGGACGCCCTTCAAGATAGGGAATCTGCTGCGCCAGCACGCCAGTATCTCCCGTTGTATCCACATAGTGACAAACCGCAAGCGGAAGCCACAGGTAGTCATCCGAACAGCGGGTTCGCACGCCATTACCCTGCGGAGGATGCCACCAGTGTTGCACATCCCCCTCAATAAACTGCCGTGAGGCACACAGCAGGATCTGGCTGCGCAGTCGCTCCGGTGCAACGTGGCTCAGCGCCAGCGTATCCTGCAACTGATCGCGGAAACCAAATGCCCCACCGGACTGATAGTAGCCGCTGCGCGCCATGATGCGGCAGGCTAATGTCTGATACAGCAGCCAGCCGTTTACCAGCAAATCAACGCTGCTGTCGGGCGTCTGCACAACGACCTTATCAAGCACGTTGTGCCAGAAATGGTGAACCTGATTCAGCGCCTGACGCGCATTATCCTCATGCAGAAAACGGGCAAGCGTTTCCTGTGCCTGTGCCGGGTTATCGGCCACGCCGAGGACAAAAACATAGGTTTTCTGGTCACCGTCAATAAGGGAGGTTGTCGACTGTAACGCGGCACAGGGATCAAGCCCGGCTCCCGTTTTACCCGAGAGTCTGCGAAGCGTCATGGCGGCCGGGGCGCGCAGTGAACCATTACGCCCGATAAACTCGCGGCGGTCGCCCGTTACCGTACTCTGAGGATCGTTAACGGCGAAAAAGGCGGTGCGTTCCCCGCCATTAGCACCGTAGAAGTTATTGGCCATGACCGCACTTCCCCCCGCGAGGCCGGGCGAATGCGTGATGATATGTGCAGCAGAGTGGTTGCGCGTTGCCCCAAGTGTCCATTCCACGTAGCCGGTGACAGACAATTTGCGTGTACGGCCCGAATGGTTGCTGAGCTTCAGTATTGCAAGCTTAACCGGCGCCTGCTCGTCCACCAGGACTGTCAGTTCGCTGTCCAGTCCATTTTCACGGTGGGCAAACACGCTGTAACCAAAACCGTGGCGGGTAAGATAATCGCCCTGACCGCGCACGGGCAGGGTCATGGGTGACCAGCATGCGCCGCTTTCTTCATCACGCAGATAGAATGCCTCCCCGCTACGATCGCTTACCGGATCGTTTTCCCACGGCGTTAAGCGATATTCGTGCGCATTTTCGAACCAGCTGTAGGCCTGGCCTGCTTCAGAAATCACGCTGCCAAAGTTCTCGTTTGCCAGCACGTTTGACCAGGGCGCTGGCGTCGGTTGGTTTTCTCTCAGCAGGATCTGATACTCGCGACCATCCTGAGAAAAGCCACCGTATCCATTGAAATGGCGCAACAGGTGAGTTTCCGGTATCCAGTCGGCGTGATGATTGCTCTCTGACGTCACCGAGGGCACAAAAGGCCTGACGCGTTTTTTTGTTGCGTGAATACGCTGGTTAAGTTGTTCATTGATGCCGTCAGCGCGATCGTCCAGGCTCAGACAGGCCACGCTCATCAGCAACTGCTTGTCTTCGGCAGACAAATGCTCACCGTTACGGACAAAAATCCCCCCGGGTTTATCTAACAGGCTGGCTTCAGAACCGGCATAGATTAAATCCATAATCTGCGTCTGCAGCGCCTGCTGGTAGCCTCCAGGGCTGTTATTAAGAATCACCAGATCCACCTCCAGCCCTTTCAGTCGCCAGTAGCGATGTGCCTGAATCAGCGTGGTGACAGAAGCAATTTTTTCCTCGCTGGTCAGGCTGATCAGCACAATCGGCAAATCACCTGAGATCCCCCAACCCCACAGGCCCGACTGACCACGTCGGTTTCGGCTGATGGCCTGTTCGTCACCGCGCAGTTCCTGACAGGGATAAAGTACCGCGCTGGCGAGGCGGTTGAACAAAGTTGCGTCATCTTCGCTGGCATTCATCTGCCGTAACACAACCAGACTGTGGGACCAGGCCAGTTCAAACACGCGATCGGCGATAGGATGATCGCGGTATTTTTCCATCAGCGCGAGGCTTTGCTGACGGTTTTCGCTGACGCCAAAAACGATATCAATGGTCACCGGCTGTCCGGGCTGGAGCGTAATCGCGTGGCGTATCGACAGTATCGGATCCAGCACGGCGCCGGACGTGTTGCTGAGCGGCCCGTTCATGCTGACCGCCTGGGCATCAGCCGGGCTTTTTCCCCGGCCGATGAATCCCGCTCTGTCGGTGTCGAATGAAACGTTCTCTGAACAATCGCCATGCACCACCATCATATGAAACAGATACGGGCTCTGTTCATCCGGCGAGCGTGCACGCCGGTGGCACAAAATGGCATCATGCCTGGGATCGGCTTCCGTCTGAATAAACAGGTTGCTGAACGCCGGGTGCGCCTGATCGCTGATGTCCGAGGCAAGCACCACTTCAGCATAGGTCGTCAGCTCGAGTGTTCGTGGGCTTCGGCCTCGATGCATCAGGGTGACACGACGCAGTTCGATGTCATCTTCCGGTGAGACCACAACCCGGGTTTTCACGCTGAGCGAGCCGAGCACGCGCCTGAACTCGGCCCCCGCATCGGTAAAGATGATTTCATCGCTGATGTCCGCACTGGCCCCCAGAGGGTGACAGGTATTGCTCCACACCTCGTCAGTGAGCGGATCCCGGATATAGCAGAACGTTCCCCAGTTATCACGGGTGCTGTCGCTGCGCCAGCGTGTCAATGCGATGTTGTTCCAGCGACTGTATCCCCCACCGCCTGGCGTTATCATTAGATGGTAATGCCCGTTGGACAATAATTGTATCTCGGGGGTCGGCGTATCCGCATGCGTGAAGATTCGCGGTTCATAGCGCACAGGCTTAATTCTTCCCTCATGGGACTCAAAATGACGACGCGGGCTGTAGAGTTCAACCTCATCGGGTACGCGCTCCTGTAACAGCAGGCTGGCCGATCTGAACGCTGGACTCGACATGAATCGCCCGGCCATAGGGGCATCAAGCAGCAGATGCCCCAGCGCCTGGAAAGCCATGCCCTGATGGTGCGCCATCCAGGATTGAACAACCAGGAAAAGCTGCCCGGTTGCCAGTCGCGATGGCGTATAGTCCAACGCTTCATAAAAACCATATTCGCCGCGCGCGCCGTTTTCCTGCAGCCTGAGCAGATTGTCGCAGGCCTTTTGCGGTGAAACCAACAGCGCCAGCAGCGTGGCATAAGGGGCTACCACCATATCGTCGGCGAGTCCGCGCCGGAGACCAAGGCCGGGTACGCCAAATGCCTGATACTGATAATTATGTTGAACATCAAACGCATGGTAGCCAGACTCAGAGACGCCCCACGGCACGCCACGCTCTTTGCCCCAGTTTATCTGCCTGATTACCGCAGATTTACTCATCTCATCCAGCAGACTGCCGTGCCAGGTTGGCATCACCAGATTCGGCATCAGATATTCAAACATTGAACCGCTCCAGGACATCAGGGCAGTTTCACGATCGATGGTGGTAAACAGTCGGCCAAGTGCATACCAGCTTTTAAGCGGCAGCTGATTCGTCGCAATAGCGACAAAACTGGTCAGGCGGATTTCTGAAGGCAAAAGATCGTAGTGGCTTTTATCCAGCGTGTTGGTATCGCAGTTGTAGCCCACACTTAGCATGCTGGTAGCCGTGTTATACAGAAACGTAAAATCCATTCGCGCATGGTCAGCGAGACGTTGTTCAAGTTCGCTGATAATCGCCAGTCGCCGCCGGGCCTGGGTCATAACGGCTGTCGGCGCGATAACCGCTTCAAGGGTGATTCCGCCAGCCAGCTCACTCAGCGTAGGCAGGGCCTGTGCATGATATGTCACCGGTAGCCAGCCAAGCAGCGTCGTCCATTCATCACAGAGCTGCTGCAGTTGACTAACCAGATGCGCCGTCCAGCGCACCACCACGCGGCTTTCCTCCTGAGTCAGCCGGGCCAGTTCGTTGCCGTGCACCTGCATTTTTTTGAGTTCGCTTAACCACTGCCCTGAAGGTAACGATGCAGCATTAAGGCACTGCGTGCGCAGCACGCCCAGGCTGGCTGGCGCGTTATGGCCCCAGTATTTTTCCAGCACATGCAGAGTATCATTCAGCCCCTCCAGTAGGCGTACGCCGTTGAAAACGGGCTGATGACGCATGGCTGACAGCCCTTCGCGCAGTGTCAGTAAGTGGCCGGCCATATTGCCGCTGTCAACGCTGGAAACATAACGCGGGCTGAGTGGCGCAAGCGTGCGGGTGTCATACCAGTTATACAAATGTCCCCGGTAATGCTCCATCTTATCCAGCGTGTCGAGCGTCTGCGTGATGCGCTGCAGGACATCCGCGCCAGAGAGATAACCGAAATCCCAGGCCGTAAGGTTCGCCAGCAAGGACAGTCCGATATTGGTGGGTGACGTGCGATGCGCGATTTTTGGCTCCGGGATTTCCTGATAATTGTCCGGGGGAAGCCAGTTTTCCTGCGCCGTCGCGAAGGTCTCGAAAAACGCCCAGATTTCTCTGCTGGTCTGACGCAGAAGTCGTTTCTGTTGCGGGTCAGGCAGAAACGCCTTACGCGCTGGCGGGCGGCTCAGTCCACTCAATAATAGCGGTGCCAGGCACCATGACAGGCTGATGATCAGGGCCAGGGTCAGCCATTGTGGCGCCAGTAGCAGCGTCAGAAGCGTGAGTGCTGCACCACAAGCCACATTCAGCCACATTACCCGATAAAAACGAAAGGCAGAAAGTTGGGACTGAAGGCTGTCCGGACTGTGGCTGGACCATTGCGTCAGGTTGCGCTGGCTGATGCCAAGGCGCCAGAGCGTCACGGCGATCGCATACAGCGAATAGCCCGCCTCATGGGGTAATAAAATAAAATTGAGTCCGATCCGGGAAAGTCGCTTCAGTGCCCCCGCCGTAACCAGCACCAGATGTTGCCTCAGAGGACGACGATGCGGCTTGTTGGCAAGATCGATAAGGATACAGAGCGCAGCAGGCAGCAGCCAGACCAGGGCCAGAACGCCCAGCCAGTATCCCGGATTCGGCACCCACAGCAGCGCGCTAAACTGCAGCACCAGTAATGCGGGGGCGACCAGGCTGCGGCGCAGGTTATCAAACAGCTTCCAGCGAGAGAGCGCTGACAATGGGTTTTTATCCCGCGTCCCATCCGCTTTTCGGACCCGCAGCTTAAGCCAGTTAAGCAGTTGCCAGTCGCCACGGATCCAGCGCGTACGGCGTGCGACGTCGGACAGATAGTTGTTCGGGTACTGCTCGTAGAGTAAGACCTCGCTCAGCAGCCCGGCGCGGGCATAGCATCCTTCCAGAAGATCGTGACTGAGCACCAGATTTTCCGGGCAGGTGTTGGCCGTGGCCTGGACAAAAATATCCACGTCGTAAATTCCCTTGCCGACGAAGGAGCCTTCTTCAAACAGATCCTGATAGATATCTGAAGACATCATGGAATAAGGGTTATTACCCGGTACGCTGCTGCGCATCGCGGCATAGCGGCCCTGACCGTTACGCGGCATCTCTTCTGCCAGCCCCGGTTGTAAAATACCGTATCCTTTGACGACCCGCTGACATCGTGGATCGTATTCCGGCTTGTTCAACGGATGCGCCATCGTTGCGACCAGCTTATGCGCGGTATCACGTGGCAGGAGCGTGTCGCTGTCCAGCGTGATGACATACTTAATCTGTCCGGGTAAGCGGTTCGCGGGCATGCCCGCAACGCTGGAAAATTGCGTGTCTGGATGACGTAACCAGCTGTTCAGCAACGCCAGCTTGCCCCGTTTGCGTTCATAACCCATCCAGATCCCCTGCGATGCATTCCATTCAGGCGAGCGGTGGAGCAAATAAAAGCGCTGATGGCGGCAAGGATAGCGCAGGTTAAGCCGGTGCATTTCTGACATCGCCTGACTAAACAGTGCGCGTTGTTCATCCGTACTTTCAGTCGCCGCGTCAGCAAAATCGGTAAGAAGCGCGAAACAGAGGTTATCGTCCTGGTTGCCAAGCCAGCACACTTCAAGGCTTGTGAGGAGCGTGCTGAAGCCGGCGTGACTCGTCAGCATGCAGGGGATCGCCACCAGCGTGGAGGATGTCACCGGAATCCCGTCAGAAAAGTCCATTCGTGGCAGCGGTCGGGGAGTCCGAAAGCGGGTCGTCGCTTCACTGAGTATATCGCTGACCAACTGACTCAACGCCACAATCAAAGGTAAAGCCAGCAGTAACAACCACCAGGCCATGCCCAGACTCGCTGTGTCATACAATATTGCGGCGGTGGCCGCCGTGGTTAACAGGCTCATGCTCCCAAGCCAGGATAACAGAGGATATCTGTTGAGACTGTGCCGTAAGCGTTTGAGGCCAGAGCTCGCCACCGACAAATGGTGATCTAACTGACGCCGCCCTTCTCCCATCAGATAATATCCAATGTGATGAGAGGGCATGCCCGGTTGGGTTGTTGCTGACAACGCCAGTATGCGGCTTGCCACGTCGGGCTCACTGAGCTGACTTTCCCGGGCCAGAATCTCAATCACATGGCGATAATGATCGCGGGTATCAAAATGCATACAGGAATATATGCCCGCCGGATCGCGACGTAACGTCTGCTCAACCACACTAATGTTTTCGGCGAAATCAGCCCAGTTGGTTTCATTGAGCAGGCGTAACCCGGCAATACTGTTGCTGACGGAAAGTTGACTGGCCGCAAGCTGTTGGTTGAAACGATGGATCAGTAACTCGGTTGTGAGGCCTTGCTCGGCAAGGCGTTGTTCTACCCAGCCCAAGGGTAATGCCAGCGCATTCCCCTGCCCGTGCAGACGACGAACCATTTCCGCGACAAAGGCACTGCTCAGTGGCGGTCGGGAACGCGCCATGTCGGCGATCACCAGAATGAGGTCAGCTGGCGCATGTTCGGCGCAGTCGGTCATCCGCGTTATCCAGCTGTCAGCAAGGCTGCGTTCCTGCTGAGCCTGAACCACCTCAATACTGACCCGACGCAGATTTTCAATCAGCGCCAGTCGCAACATACCGGGCAACGCCCAGACTTCCCCTAACGTCAGCGGCGTGACCTGTTGGTAGGCGCCGATGTAGCTGGTCAGACTGGCGGTGTCCCAGCGTCCGTCACCATGCGCAACCGCCTCGGTAGCAATATCATAGATACGCGGACAAGGGTGCGGAGACGCGAGTGAAGGAAGACCTTTGCCAAAGCTGGTCGGCAAGTGCTGGCGGACGTTGCGAATTTGCTCCTCAATCAGGTAGTAGTTGTCCAGCAACCACTCCCCAGCGGGCATAATGCTGTTTTTTTTACCGGCGTTAAGGGTGTAACAGTTTTGTGTAATAACGGCTTCGTTATCACTTAATCGTTTGAGCAGGTAGTACGGCATCTTGTCCGGCGACAATTTATGCGTATGCGCCAGCTTTTGACCATAACGCTCAAGCTGAGGCGTTGAGAACAGCTCCGGGCGCGGAGTGTTTTCCCCCATAGGGTCATTGGAAGAAAACGATGCGCGCCCTGGCGCTTTTGCCATGATACGGGCGCGGCGAAACCATGCCCCAGGATTTATTTTCATAGTCTTGCTCTCATGCGACATTAACGCGCAGGAGCAGTTGAGAAATCAGTTCAGAAACGTTCTCTCAGGATGGGCGTAAGGCATCAGGGATTTATCAGCTGCAGGTCCAGGTCTTTACGGTATAACAGGGAAGATCGTCGGATCTGAAAGTCAGGTGCTAACGTGGAGAGACAAAGAGAGATTTACATCCCGGACAAAGCATAGCCTGTTTCAGGCGAATCTTTGAGGCAGGCTGGGAGGAACTTAAACCGCAGGCAGGACAGACTACCGTGGACGGAGCACTCATGAACTTCCTGGCGTAATCGAGAAGAGACATGGTGGTTACCCTTTAGAGGAATGAAACTCATACTATCACAGTTGATTAATTTCCAATCGATTTGTTTCGTTGTTACCTGCCTGCAAGTGAGCAGTGACATAAAGTGGGAGGATTATTTAATTTTGCCCCTGGAAAAAGGCGTCACTTTCATACTTTTTCTAAAAAAAATATTATTGCTAAAAACCTCAGTTTTTTACTGACTGTCAAAAAAAAGTGCTTGCGACGGTTATTTATGCCCTGTTTTTAAGCGCTTCCGAGAGTATCAACGCTCTAAACAATCAGGGGTGAGGATCCTTTAAGAACTGATGACCCGCCACACCCGGTTTACTGTAGCAGCAGACATCCAGATTTACTTCTGCGATCCTCAATCCCCCTGGCAATGTGGCTCAAATGAAAATACGAACAGGTTGCTCAGACAATATTTTCCAAAGGGAACTGACTTATCGGTTCACAGCCAGCAAAGACTAAACAGTGTTGCCAGGCAGCTCAACGAAAGACCGAGAAAAACGCCAGACTATGAATCACCCGCAGAAGGGTTCAATAAATGTGTTGCATCTATCGGTTGAACTCACAGCACAAAGCGGACGTTTTAATCTGAATTAACCCCTGCAGTGAGAGCCGTGTTTCGAATGGCGCTTAAGCGGCATGACGGCGCCAGAGGACGTAAAAGATGGCGCAGATGATGAACGGCCCCTTACGCCCGACGTAGTCGGCTACAGCCATATAAATCGTGACATTCCCTACCTTTCTTTAAACAGCCCTGCAGGCTTTCAGCAATGAAGAAACGCAGGTAACCCGGATGAGCGTGCTTTCACCGCGAAAGGCGCAATTGCCGGGTTACGAAGCGTCAACTTCCTGCTGACGCTTCGGGGAGTTAAGGATTCTTAGAGTAAAAATTGCGGTACCCGTTAAGGTAGACAACCTGTCACGTTGCAAACGTATGAGAAGACGTTCAAGGATGTTGGACGTGCATTCCGCCGCGCGCGGCGGACCGTTATTTTTTGAGCCGAATGTGCTCCAGCCCCAGCAAAACGTTATTGATGTCGTTATCACTCAGATGCTGGACATTTAGCTGCTGATGTAGCTGAGCTAAATCGCCTTTGGTAAAACCACCCTGTGACAGCTGCTGGTTGATGGCTTGCAAAATCTGTCCGTCTAACAGATTAATCTGCTGGCGCAACTCTGCCAGATCTTTGGCGGGTGGGACGGCATGCGGAGCACTCAACCAGTCTGCCAGATAACGATACTGAATCGCTTTACTTGCATCCATCAGTCCCTGAAAAAAAGCGGTCACAGACTGTGGATCGAGGCCAGCTTTTGCCGATTTCTCTTTGGCTTCGGCTAACACATCCTGTTCCCGAGCCAGGTCTTCAATCGGCTTATTGTGCGTTTTTTTGAAGGCTGCAACATCCTTCATTAACAGCATTCTCTCATGCAGTGCCCGAGAGAGTAGTGAAACGGGTTCTGACGCTGGCGCGGCGGCGGCAGAGCCGCAGAAAATTAATGCAGCAAGAAGAAAGGTCATATATTGCATGTTTGGTTAGCCTGTTTCCAAATAGTTGAAAAAGATTAATCAGATTAAACGTACCTCTCAGGGAGCGAGTTTCATAGAAATATTATTTAATCTCTGTAATTAACTAATACAAATTATAACTAGAATGTTAATCACTAAGCTGGCGATGTTAAGAGAAAGTAACGTATTTTTTCTGCGAATTTAAGTTTCAGGGGTGATTATCAAATCTTTAAGATGTTAATAAATACCCGCCGGAAGGCAGATTAACCAACTTATTGATTTTAAAATATTTTATTCTTGGTAAAGATTTTTAAATTTTATATTTTTTCTGGTTTCAAATGTAAAAAAAAGTCAGCAAAAAACCTGCTTAAATTATTCGCCCCCTAACTATTATGGGCTTAACTGTTAATACTAAACCATAAAAAAGTCGTAAAACAGCGCCTAAACAGACTGATGTCACAGTTGTGAATTTATATTTCAAATTGTCTTTAAAGTTTTCATGGTGGTAGTCGATAAGTTTCATTAAGCAGTGTGGGGTTAATACAGGCTGCAAAACACGCTTTCTTTTTCCTTCCTGTCAGGGTGAAATTATGTTTATTACACGTACGTTTTCCGATATGAAAATAGGAAAAAAGCTGGGGTTGAGTTTTGGCGTGCTTATCGTTGCGACCCTCGCGATAGCGCTTCTGGCCTTTAAAGGTTTCCAGAGCATTAAAGAGAATTCAGCAAAACAAGACGTTACCGTCAACATGGTCAATACACTCAGTAAAGCGCGCATGAACCGTTTACTGTATCAGTACACGAAAGACGAGCAGTATGCTCAGGTCAACGCCCGCGCACTCAACGAATTAAGCGCCCATTTTGACACGTTAAAGAAATTTGACTGGAACGCTCAGGGTGAACAACAGCTTGACGTTCTGGGGAGCGCGTTACAAAGCTATCAAACCCTGCGCCAGGCATTCTATCTCGCCTCCAAAAAGACCTTTGCGGCTTCTGCGGTTATTCAGGGTAACGATCTGCTCACGCTTGGGCAAAGTCTTGATGGGGTGAATATTCCCGCTCAGCCAGAGGCAATGCTGCAGGTATTACGCTTAGCCTCATTACTGAAGGAGGTCGCCGGTGACGTCGAGCGCTTTATTGACAAGCCCACTGAAGCCAGTAAAGTCGAAATTTACGGTAATATTACGTCCATTGAGCAGATCCGAACTCAGCTTTCGGCGCTCGCCATTCCTGAGATCCAGACGGTCCTTAATACGCAAAAAACGGATCTGACGCAATTAAAGCAGGCTTTCACGGACTATATGACTGCCGTGGGTGCAGAGGCCGCTGCCTCTTCACAACTCAGTGCAGTGGCCGAAAAGTTAAATACATCTGTGGCTGAGCTCTTTGACTACCAGGCATCTGAATCTACCAGCGCTCTACTTAACGCTGAACGTCAGATCGCCGTCGTTGCCGCATTGTGTATCCTGCTCAGCCTGTTGGTTGCCTGGCGTATTACGCGCGCCATTACGGTACCGCTGAAAGAAACGTTGAGCGTGGCTCAGCGCATCTCTGAAGGCGACCTTACCGCCACGCTTTCAACCACGCGGCGCGACGAACTGGGCCAGTTGATGCAGGCGGTCAGCGTGATGAACGAAAGTCTGCAAAACATCATCACCAACGTGCGCGACGGAGTGAACAGTGTGGCGCGTGCCTCTTCTGAGATCGCCGCCGGTAATATGGACTTGTCATCGCGCACTGAGCAGCAGTCTGCCGCCGTGGTGCAAACCGCTGCCAGTATGGAAGAGTTAACTTCCACCGTTAAGCAAAATGCTGAAAACGCGCACCATGCCAGCCAGCTTGCAACGGAAGCATCGGCGAATGCCGGACGGGGCGGTGACATCATTCGTAACGTAGTCACCACCATGCAAGGCATTACAACCAGCTCAGGTAAAATTGGCGAAATCATCAGCGTAATCAATGGAATATCTTTCCAGACAAATATTCTGGCGCTGAACGCAGCTGTTGAAGCGGCACGGGCGGGCGAGCAAGGTCGGGGTTTTGCAGTTGTCGCCGGCGAAGTCAGAAATCTTGCGCAGCGCAGTTCTGTGGCGGCGAAGGAAATCGAGACGCTGATCCGTGATTCACTGCATCGTGTTAACGAAGGGTCCACGCTGGTCGATCAGGCGGGATCGACGATGGATGAAATAGTCTTGTCCGTCACGCAGGTGAAGGACATCATGAGCGAAATCGCGGCGGCTTCCGATGAGCAAAACCGCGGCATATCACAAATTGCTCAGGCAATGACAGAAATGGATACCACAACACAACAAAACGCCGCACTGGTTGAAGAGTCTTCAGCCGCCGCCAGCTCGCTGGAGTCTCAGGCAGAAGAGCTGGAAAAAACGGTCGCCGTGTTCCGTTTGCCCGCGAACAAGAGTGGAATGGCCGTTAGCCACAACACAGCAAAATCTGTGACCAAAGCGCCTGTCTCTCTTCGTCAGCCCAGTCCAGCTGAGGGTAACTGGGAAACGTTCTGACTGTGATGATAAAAAACGCCGGCATAATGCCGGCGTTTGTGTTTGATACGCATCAACGCGGTTCGCCAACCCTGCCCCTGCTCTTTCGGCATAGCCAGACGTTAACTGCCTGACATGGCTCAGAGCGAAACCGTGCTTTCAGCTCGTTTTTCCTGGCTTGACGCACAGACAAAGTAAACCCACCAGGATCAGAAATACCCCCGCCATCGCGCCCGCATGGAACGGCTCTGCAAACAGCGGAAGGCTGATCGCCAGCAACCACACCAGCACGTAGCTGATGCTCAGTAGCGGATAAGCCCGGCTCAGCGGCAGGTGGCGCAATGCTAAAAACCAACTCACCATCGAGCAGGCATACGCCGTTAAACCGCCACACAGCACCAGCAGCGGTAGCCAGTAAAGCGCGTATTGCGTTATTAACATCGGCAGCGCGGGCAACTGGTGCATTGCCCAGCGCAGCATCAGCTGGGCCAGCGTCACCAGTAAGACGCTGCACAGTGCCAGCAGGTAGCCTCTCATGCGTAACTCCCTATGATGGCCACGCCCACCACAATCAGTACGGTGCCCATCCACTGCCAGCGGGTCATTCTTTCCTGCCAGACAAAGCGCGCGGCCAGCGCGACCAGGATGAAATTAATACTCAGCATTGGATAAGCCAGGCTGACGGGCAACCGCTGCAGCACCAACAGCCAGACGACCATCCCCAGCGCCAGCAGCGCCAGGCTGGCAACCAGCCAGCCTGTAAGTCGTGCCCGGTTGGTCTGACGCGCCGCCTGCTTTTGGCAGAGCTGACCGGCACAGGTAAGCAGACTGGTCAGCAGGACCAACAACAAACTCATCACTCATCAGCCTGGTTATAGTGCAGCAAAAGCATCCGACCGTTACGGTAAACAGCATCCGCAGGCGGTAAGTCTGTTGGCGTCGCTTCTCCACGATCCAGCATTAAAATCAATGAGACATTGCCCGCTTTACGATGTGCCTTAAGCCACTGCGGGAAATCTTCGCTGCTGACATAGGAGGAATGCGCATCAGGGAAGCTGAGGCCATATTGCAGTTCGCCTTTTTGACTGTATGCAATGATATCGCTACGCTGCAACGTCCAGGCAATCGCAGAAGAGACGCCTGAATTATCGCTTAATATGTAGCGGCTATTGGCAAGGCTGCTTTCAATGCTGCGAATAAACACCTGAGGTTGCTTCGTGTTTTCAACGCCTTCAGGAATGGCCGAACCCACACAGAGTGCCAGAGCCAGCGGGCTTAGTGCCGCTGCCAGCCAACGACTTTGTGGCGATTTCAGGCTGAAAAGCCCCGCAATTGCCCAGCCAGCAAAGGACAACACGGCCATAGACAGCGCCAGCAACTGATGCGGTCCATAGAGCGGTCGATGACTCAAACCCCAGGGCGCAAATACGGCTAATAACGCAATAATACAGGCCGTACCGAATACGATATTTATCCACGCATTGATGGTAAAGACTCGCGTGTTCTGGCGGGCTTTTTGCCAGGCATAGCTGGCCATCAGCAAGGCCAACGGCGCAAAGCAGGGCAGGATATACGTTGGCAGTTTGCCCTTTGCGATACTGAAAAACAGCAGCGGAATGACCACCCAGCTCAGGAGATAAAGCGCACCGGGAGACTGTTTGCGTTCGCGCCAGCCCGACCGCAATGCGCCAGGCAGCAGCGCCAGCCAGGGAAGCGCACCGGCGATCAGGACGGGCACGTAATACCAGAAAGGCGCTTTGTGTTGGGCATTCTCTTCTGCAAAACGCTGAATATGCTCGACCCAGAAAAAGTAATGCCAGAAGTCAGGTTGCTGCTGCTGAATCGCGATCGCCCAGGGCGCACTGATTAATGCCGCGCTGACGATGGCAAGCGGGCCAAAAATAACCAGTTCGCGGAAACGCTGGTGCCAGATGGCCCAGGGCAGGATCGCTATCACCGGTACGGCAAGAGCCAGAAAACCTTTGGTCATAAAGCCCATACCGCAGGCCAGCCCTAACAGCAGATAACGCACGACCCTTTGCGGGTTAGTTTGTGCCTCACTGGCATACCAGTAGCTGCACATAGCGGCCACCATCCACAATGTCAGCATCGGGTCCAGCACCGCGTAACTTCCGACGCCGTAAACCAGCAGCGAGGTTAAAAAGATCACGCTGGCCGTTAGCGCCACGCTGCGCTGCGCAAAAATACGGCAGCCCAGCCAGAAAATCAGCACTGCGCTCATCAACGTTGAGAAGACCGAACCAATCCTGACCGCAAAGTTATTGTGGCCAAAAATGGCCTGACCTACGGTGTTGAACCAGTACCCGGCTATCGGTTTTTCAAAATAACGCAGACCGAAGAAATGCGGCGTAATCCAGTTACCGTTTTGCAGCATTTCCCGGCTGATTTCGGCATAACGTGTTTCGTCAGGTTGCCAGAGATTACGGAACTCCAGAGGGACTAAATAATAGAGGATAAAAAGTGAAACCAGTAATAGGGTCTTTTTGGTGGCAGTCATGGTGCTTACCTTGTTAAATTCTCACAACCCAACCAGCCTTCCCGGCCAGCGATATGACCACGAACCACTTTACCCACCGGTAAGGTTTCGAGGTCTGCAGGTAAGAGTTCGCTCAGCGGGCAAAACTGTATTCCCTGCTCACGGGCGCGCTGCAACAACGTATCAAACGCACTAAGCTGGCTGATACCTTCCACTTCGGCATGGATGGTATAAACCGGCGTGCCCTGGTCAGCCTGAATTTTTTCCAGAATGTAGTCGTTGAAACGTTCGGCGCTGAGCGTGGGTCCGACGACCTCGTCCCATGTCGGTAAGGTGACAGGGATCTGAACCGTACCCAGCTCGCCATTTCTTAACTGTGGGCGAAACGGCCTGGTACCACGGCAGTCGCTGTTGTACTGAAAGCCAAACGTTTCTTTTGCCTGGATTACGCGACCATCAGCGCGCCATCCGGCCACCGCTGAGCAGGTCACCGGTTGTCCTGTTATGGCTTCCAGCGCATCGCGCCCTAACGCTATCTGTTGAATGAGCTGCGGCGCTTTCCAGACGCCCGCCCAGGTTTGCCAGGCAAAATGATCCCAGGCATGCAGACCGACCTCATGGCGATCGGCGGTTGAGCGAATGATATCGCTCATCCCTGCCCCGATCCGCTTTCCTGGCCAGGCCGTTCCGGCTAACAGAATGTCCCAGCCATAAAGGGATGCTGCGCGTGAGCGCAGCATTTTCCACAGAAAGCGTGGTTTCATCAGACGCCATAAATGGCGTCCCATGTTGTCGGGTCCGACACTAAAGAAAAACGACGCCTGGAGATCATGTTTATTGAACAGATCCAGAAGCGCGGGGACGCCAAGTTTTGTCCCGCGCCAGGTATCTACATCAACACGCAGACCAACCTTTCTCATTCCTTGTCGTCCTGAAGCTCAACGGTACGCAGGAAGAAGTCGAGCGTATTATCAATCGTGGTGTTCATTTCCACGGTAGGCGTCCAGCCGAGCAGACGTTTAGCATTACGGATTGATGGCTTACGGTGTTCAACATCCTGATAGCCCTTGCCGTAGTAGCTGCTGCTCTCCACTTCGCGGAAGCCGGCAAACGGTGGGAAGCTGGCACGCAGCGGATGACGTTCAAAGCTTTCCAGCAGACGCTCAGCCAGCTCTTTGATGCTGGCTTCGTTATCCGGGTTACCGATGTTGATGATTTGTCCGTCGCAATTATTGTTTTTGTTTTCAATAATTTTAAACAGCGCTTCGACACCGTCGCTGATATCGGTAAAACAACGCTTCTGGCGACCACCATCAAACAGCTTGATGGGCGATCCTTCCACCAGGTTTAAGATCAGCTGAGTGATCGCACGTGAACTCCCAATTCGCGCCGCGTTCAGGTTGTCTAAGCGCGGGCCCATCCAGTTGAAAGGACGGAACAGGGTAAAGCGCAGCCCTTCTTTTTCCCCGTAAGCCCAGATAACGCGATCCAGCAGTTGCTTGGAAACGGAATAAATCCAGCGCTGTTTGTTAATCGGACCCACGACCAGATTTGAGTGATCCTCATCGAAATTCGCATCGGTACACATGCCGTACACTTCAGACGTCGAGGGGAAAATAATGCGTTTGCCGTATTTAACGCAGTCGCGGACAATTTTGAGGTTTTCTTCAAAATCCAGTTCGAAAACGCGCAGCGGATTACGGGTATATTCAATCGGTGTTGCGATGGCCACCAGGGGCAGTATCACATCACATTTTTTGATGTGATACTCAATCCACTCAGAGTGAATACTGATGTCGCCTTCAACAAACTGGAAGCGTGGATGTCCGACAAACCGGCTAATCGCATCAGAACCGATATCCAGACCAAAGACTTCGAAATTGTCATCCTGCAGCAAACGTTCGGTCAGATGGTTACCGATAAACCCGTTCACACCCAGAATTAAGACACGGGTACGGCGTTTTACGGCTGCAACGGCCTGTGAATAAAGCAGTGCGCCATTCACCATGCCCAGATGCTGAGCCAGCTGAACACCGTTCATATACACGCTGTTTGCGGTCTGGCCGGTCTGAATCTCCAGGGCGCCTTCTCCACAGGCCACGACAAATGGCTCTGCAGACAGCACGGTGCCGGGCCTGACGTTATGCGGGGTGGAGAGTACTTTTGCTTTCCAGACCACGAATTTGGTGGTGCCGGCAAAGGCAAACGCGCCCGGCCACGGATCGGTCACCGCACGCACCAGATTATTAATTTGGCTGGCAGGCAGCGCCCAGTTAATCCGGCCATCTTCTGGCGTACGACGGCCCACGACCGTGGCGTCCGCTTCATTTTGCGGGGTGCCAACGATGTTGCCCTGTTTCATGGCAGGTAAAGCACTTTCAAGAAGCGCGCTGGCGCAGTCAACCAGCTTGCGGTGCAGCGTCAGTGCGTTATCTTCATCGGCGATGGCGACACGCTGCTGAGCAATGATCTCGCCCGCGTCCGCTTTTTTAACCATGCGGTGTAAAGTGACACCGGTTTCGGTTTCTCCGTTGACCAGCGCCCAGTTTAATGGTGCGCGTCCGCGATATTTTGGCAGCAGTGAGCCGTGAAGGTTAAAGGCACCCTGCTTCGCACTGTTCAGAATCTGATCGCACAGCAGGTTACGGTAATAGAAAGAGAAAATCACATCGGGTTCAGCCGATTTGATGCGATCGATCCACAGAGGATGGTTAACCTCTTCCGGGGCATAAACCGGGATAGAATTTTCAGCCGCGATTCGCGCCACTGAGCCAAAAAAGTGATTTTCTGACGCCGTGTCGGCATGGGTATAGATCGCGCTGATGGTAAAGCCCGCTTTTAACAGCGCATTGATGCCCGCACAACCCATGTCGTGATAAGCGAAGACGATAGTTTTCATTACTCGGTTTCCTGTACAGAACGGTCTTTCTGAGGATTGATAACACGTTGAATAAAATAGCGAGGTCTGGCACGAACATCGTTGTAAATACGGCCGATATACTCGCCAAGCAGCCCCATACCAATAAACTGCGCGCCGATGAAAATAAACAGCACGGCAAATAACACGAAGACGCCATCACCGGCCCAGGCTGCTCCGAAACACAGTCGCAGAAGAATTAACACCACGGAGAAGGCAAAACCAGTCAGCGCAATAAGGCTGCCGAGCACGCTCAGCATACGTAACGGGGTCGTGGTCAGGCAGGTCACCAGGTCATACATCAGGTTGATTAAGCGCATGAAGCTGTATTTTGAACTGCCGTGCTCACGTTCAGCATGAGTGACGGGCAATTCGATCGTGCGTCGTGCAAAGGTATTCGCCAGAATAGGAATAAACGTGCTGCGCTCGTGGCAGTTCAGCATGGCATCAATGATGTGGCGACGGTAAGCCCGCAGCATGCAACCATAATCACCCATCGATTTTCCGGTCACGCGCTGAATCATCTGGTTGATGGTGCGTGATGCCTGACGGCGGAACCAGCTGTCCTGGCGATTCTGGCGAACGGTGCCCACAACGTCATAGCCTTCCTGGGCGGCAGCCACCAGACGCGGGATCTCTTCAGGTGGATTTTGCAAGTCTGCATCCAGCGTGATAATCAAATCTCCGCTGACGTGACTGAAGCCCGCCATGATCGCGGAGTGCTGGCCATAATTACGGTTGAGTAGCACAGCCACAATATGGCTGTCCGGCAGCGAGGCGGCGTCAGCAATCATTACGGCTGATGCATCCTGGCTCCCGTCGTCAACCAACAGGATCTCATAGTCCAGATTAAGACTTTTACAGGCATCATTCGTGCGCTGAATTAATGCCGGTAAACTTTCCTGCTCGTTATAGACCGGGATCACTACCGATACTTTTTCAATCTCTTTATCGTCGAACATTTAAACCCCAGTCAGTTCACGTAGTGCGCTGATAACGCGTTCAACGTCATCATCTGTCATGTCGGGAAACAGCGGAATCGAACAAATGCGCTCGCTGTTCCACTCAGTCGCGGGCAACGATAATTGCGGATAGTGCTCGCGGTAATATTTGTGTGTGTGGGCCGCGCGGAAATGGAGGCCGGTTCCGATATCCTGCTCTTTAAGCTTCTGCATCAGCGCATCGCGAGAGAAACCACATGCCTGCTCATCCACACGGATGATGAAGAGATGCCACGCATGCTGGTGCGACCAGGCGGGCGGAACCAGCGGCTTGAAGGGCGTATCTTTCAGCGCCTCCAGATAGCGTTGCGCAATGGCCGCGCGGCGCTGGTTGATTTCAGGCAACTTTTCAAGCTGGACCAGCGCAATGGCCGCGCTGATATCAGGCAGGTTGTATTTAAAGCCGGGCATGATGACTTCCGCCTGCGGCTGACGGCCATGGGTTTGTCTGTCAAAGGCATCGACGCCAAGGCCATGAAATTTGAGGCTACGGATGCGATCGGCAAGGGCAGCATCGTCGGTCACGACCAGACCACCCTCGGCGCAGGTCATATTTTTGATAGCGTGGAATGAAAAAATAGCATTGCCATGCCCGCCAACATGCTTGCCCTTGTAATACGTGCCGGCCGCATGTGCCGCATCTTCGATGACCGGAATGCCATGGCGTTTGCCAATAGCATAAATGGCATCGATATCGGCGGGTGCGCCAGCGTAGTGGACAGGGATGATCGCTTTGGTATTTGGGGTGATTGCCGCTTCAATGGCTTCAGGCGTGACCATCAGGTTATCGACGTCAATATCGATCATGACCGGTGTGGCACCCAGTAAAGTGATGATGTTGAGTGTGGAAACCCAGGTCAGTGAAGGGGTAATAACCTCATCCCCTGCCTTAATGCCCAGCGCCATCAACATGACGTGCATACCGGCGGTGGCGGAAGTCACGGCGATAGCGTGTTGATTTCCGGTCAGCTGGCAGAATGCACGCTCAAGTTCTGCACATTTTGGCCCGGTAGTAATCCATCCCGATGCAAACACATCACGTACTGCAGACAGTTCAGTTTCACCCAGAGATGGGCGGGAAAACGGAAGAAACGCCATCAAGTAATATCCTTAAACTGTTTTGCCGTTTTTCTACAAACTGAGATGAATTTTGAAATGCAAAAGTGAGAAAAATGCAATTGAACGTTCATCAAACGTCGTCAAAATCGGCAAAAAACAGGCAAAATCACAAAAATCTGGCAAGAGAAATAAAACATTAGAAAAATATTTATTTCACACCGGTCTCAAATCATACGCCCGGAACCTTAACCAAACATTAAACACCTTGAGAAATTAACAAATTGACATGATATTTCTCACTTTTACCAGACTAATCACATTAAATAAACAGATATGTTTGACAGTTGCGTGAAGGTACTAAAAAGACAGTTTGGCGTTCAAAAAAGGCTGAGGACAAAATTGACAGAATCGCTACGATCGGGGAAAGTCACAGAGGTGAATCGCGTTATTTATTAGTCGTCTGGCCCGCTTTATTCGACAGAAAATTTCACTTAACCACAATTTTATTGAAATTCAGGGTGTTACCCGTAACCATGCGTCCCAATGAAACCTCAGCCACTCAATACTGGAACCCGATGGTGCCTGAACTTGCCGTGACGGATTTTGCGGCATCCTGGGCTTTTTACGTGGAGGCGATCGGTTTTAAGGTGAGAATCAGGCGCGAGAATCCTGACTTTGCCTATCTCTGTTATGGTCAAGTACAGCTAATGATTGAACAGGTACACGAAGGCGGTTGGCTCACCGCTGAAATGGCCTATCCTCTGGGACGAGGAATAAACTTACAGATTGACGTTCCGGACATCGAGACGCTCTACAGTCGTCTGCTCAGATTGAGTACGCCCCTCTTTCGGCCGCTACGCGAAAATTGTTACGACACGGGCGAACGCGTCGAATGTCAAAAAGAGTTCCTGGTTCAGGACCCCGACGGCTATCTTCTCCGCTTTTGTCAGCCTGTCGGCTGATTTCATCAACCGACGGGTGCACCGATATTGAGCATTTACAGCGGCACGATTTCGCTCACCTGATGCTGGAAATATAGGGGTCAGAGACTAAGGCAAAGGCCTTATCATCCGGCCAGGTCACGGCGACGTGGTAATTTTCACCCGCAAACTTTTTCACTGCAGTTAAATCCTCCCAGTACGTCGCCAGAAAAAAATGCTGCCACTCTCCCTGCGCTTCCTGATGCACGAAAGCGGCTTTATTCCCTGGCGTCGCCAGGGCGTGCTCAACACCCGTCTTTTGTAGATGGCGGGCAAACCCTTCGGCATGTTCTCGCGGAACGCATCCGTGCCATGTCCTGACAATCATTTTTTCTCCTTAAGACCAGTCTGCATTAGAGGGTAATACCTTGATTTTACACATTACTCTTGAAAAATACGGAAAAATTTTGCCTCGCACTGGCACAAATCCTAATTTGTTCTACATTTACTGGCCCGACCAGGGATAACGACATTAATCACAGCAATAACTTAACGGTAACAAACATGGAATTGAGCAAATTTGAGGTCAGAACTGGCCTGTGGCCACACATGCATTTCACCGACATCGAATACGATCAGCGCGGCAGCAGCTACGAAATTTATGCCACTGATGTGACGCATCAGACCAAGAGTAAGCTGTTTATTTGCCGGACGGTTGATGAACAACAGGCGAGACTGCTGGCTGAGCAGTTCAGGATTTGGCTGCCTAAGATCAACAGCAAAAAGCGCAAAGCAGCCGCAAAGAAATCGCCAACAGGCTATGACCGGATTGCATGCCATAAAGGTTAAGCGCTGACAGACCTGTTTTGGGGGTTGGCTTAACCCTCACAGGAACTCAGCGCCCGCAGCCGTCAGACAATCCTGTTGGTCTGGCCTGTCAGAATGAGTAGGTGATTGCCGCCGTCACGGAGGCCCCCCCGCGGCGGAAGACAATTGGACTGTCCGCCGCGTTTTTATCCAGCCAGCTGTAATCGCCGATTAAACTGGTTCCCCATCCTGAAGCAAACTGATGGCTCCATGTCACACTGGCATCCGTCCCATAGAAGCCGCCATGGGCGGTGTAATCGGCGTACCCGCTTCGGACATGCTGCTCCCTGCTTACCCCGTAAAACGTGTTGATATAGCGCGCATCCCCAAACAGTCCTGCTATCTGCAATGCTACAGTGTCACTTTTCGTCTGCCATGGAATGAGGGTGACCGATGTCTGATACTGAACACCCTGGCTGTCGCTTAGAGGAAGCGTCGCTTTTCCTTCCACGATAAACCAGGGCGTTACCGACCAACCGAGAGCCAGGGCGGTATTGACAACCGGATCGATATTCTCCATGCCTTTCAGGCTGTCGTCCCCTGCTCGCCACGACGAATCACGGTCTGAGCGACCCAGACTTAATCCCAGTGTATGCTCCAGGTAAAGGCCGTTTTCAGCCTGTAAGTCGTAACCTATCCCTTTCTGAGAATCAAAAAATATCGGCCCCTCGCGCCACTGGATAACCGGAACGGCTTGCCAGTGATGCTGTTTCGCCCCGCTGTAACGTGGTGCATTGTTTGCCGCCAAACCCACTGTCAGGCTGTTTTCCGGCGCAGAACTGTCATCTGCCCTGGCATTCAGAACACTTAGCGTCAGCATTAAACTGACCATGTGAAGCGCATGTTTTCCGGTTATTATCACTTTGCTTGATCTCATCAGGTGGTGTCATGAAGGCGACATTGTCGCGACCAGGCTGGAGTATAAAAACAGCATGTCAACAAAAGCCCAGGAAACGATGGAGAAACGGTCAAGGTGGCCCAAATGAAAACAAAACGCGTACTGATTATTGAAGATGACGCCGATGCCGCCAGCGTACTGGAAGCCTATCTGAAACGTGATGGCTATGACGTGATGGTCGCCAGTAACGGCATGACGGGGCTGGAACAGGTCGGGCGTTGGCAACCTGACCTGATATTGCTGGACGTCATGCTGCCGGTGATGAATGGCACCGAAGTGCTGGCCGCGATCAGACGCAGCGGTGACACGCCCGTTATTATGGTAACCGCGATGGGAGACGCGCCAGACAGAATCGGCGCGTTGCGCTATGGCGCAGATGACTATGTCGTTAAACCCTACCATCCCGGCGAGGTGGTCGCGCGCGTTCAGGCCGTACTGCGCCGCGCGCGGCAAGCGAAAGTGGCGGATGATAAGCTATGCTGGGCAGGGCTGGAGGTCGATCCTGACTCCCTGACCGCGGTGGTTAACAATGCACAAGGCACTCACCGACTCGATCTGACACCGACGGAATTTTCCATTCTGGTGACCTTAATGCGCGCACCCACTCGCCCGTTCAGCCGACTGTTTTTGCTCGAGAACTGTCTGCCAGAGAGTGATGCGCTTGAACGCGTCGTTGATACACACGTCTACAATCTCCGCCGCAAGCTTGAGGCCGCAGGGATGACGGAGATTTTACCCGCAGTGCGCAGCGTGGGTTACAGGTTCAGACAACCATGAAGCCAGACAGCAACGATTCAATGTGGCGCTGGATCTGTATCCGCATACTGATTCTCGGCTTAGGCGGCGTGATTCTTATCGCCTTTTGCATGTGGCTGAGATTTGCCCTGCAAATACTCTGGGTTTACTACCGTATGCCCGCCGCACTCTGGGCAGAGTTTTCCCAACTGCGCCTGCATCCGGAGCAGGATCCGGCTCGCTTTCATCAGATCGTCGATCAATGGTGGGGCGTTGGCTTTTCCGACCCTTCTATTGCGTCTTCGGACTGGATTACCGTAGCCGTGCTGGTCGCTTTCATTATTCCCTTTTTTGTGGTGATGGGATTGCGCTTTGCCTTGCCGCTGGCAAAACAATTCAGCCAGTTGGCGCACGCGGCGCGTGATGTCGCACGGGGAAAATTCAGCACCTCGGTCGGTCAGGTAAAAGGCGCGCCGCAGGAGTTAGTGCGGTTCACCGATGACTTTAACCTGATGACCCAGCAGCTGGCGCGCTATGAGCGTGAACTTAAAGCCTCACATGTTGCGATTGCCCATGAACTCCGCTCGCCCTTAACCGCGGCCATGGGGCGACTACAGGGCATTGTGGACGGCGTGTTTGAACCCGAACCTCGGCAGTTTTCCATGATTATGAAGCAGCTGACGCAACTGAGCCGGCTGACAGACGAGCTCCATCTGCTGTCGCTAGCCGATGCCGGTCAGCTGAGCCTGAATCTGTCCCGGTTTAATCTTACTGACCTGGTGCGGGAAAGGGCTTCCTGGCTGGCGCTACAGGCGGAGGCTAAGCAGGTGGAAATAGATGTTCAGTCACCAACATCGCTGCCTTATACGGGCGATGCTTTCCGCTTCGGTCAGGTGATCACGATTTTAATGGAGAATGCATTGCGCTATGCGGCCGAAGGCAAGCGAATTTCCATTGATGCGCACGCCCCAGACTCCGCCATCACCCTGCAGTTTCGTGATTATGGTCCGGGTGTCGATCCTCAGTTCTTAAGCGTTATGTTTGACCGTTTCACCCGGGCAGACTCCTCCCGGGCCCGTCATTCTGGCGGGAGCGGTTTGGGATTGTCTATTGCGAAAGCCATCGTTGAGGCTCACGGCGGTGCTATCCGTGCCAGCCTGCCGCCTGAAGGAGGATTACACATCATGATTACGCTACCCATAATAGAAAGCCTGCCAGCAGAGTAGGACCGGCAAAAGTGAAGCCTGCGCGCCCTGCGCCAGGCATTTTTGCTGACCTTGACCATTTCTTGATGATTCATAAAAGGATTCTGGACATAAGCCACGTTAAATGAGGCTGTCTCATTTAAGGAATCCGGCTATGACAGATTTTATTCCTTGTTTTGCTCGCCAGGCGCTGCGCCACCTCACCCTCTTCAACGCTGCTGTACCGCCACTGTTCGTGGTGGGCATCTTGATACTTGCAGGGTGTAGAGATGAAAAGCCTGCCCAGCGGGACACGCTACGTCCCGTCCGTACCCTGACGGTACCGCCTTTTTCCAGTGGCGGTCTTATGACGCAAACGGGTGAGATCCGGGCGCACGAAGAAATAGCGTTAGCGTTCAGACTGGAGGGTCGGGTAACCGCCCGAACGACCGATATGGGTCAGCACGTTACCGCAGGTCAGGTGCTTGCGACATTAGAGAGTAACGCTGCCCAAAATCAGCTCAGCAGCGCGACGGCCGATCTCAACAGTGCACGGGCATCGGAGCGCGTTGCCGCTCTCACGCTTCACCGTATGAAGCTGCTCATGCCGGGCGGTGCCATCTCCCGCGCGCAGTTAGATAGCGCGCAAGGTGACTGGCAGGTCGCCGTTTCCCGCCGTCAAAGCAGTGAGGCTGCGCTTAAAAATGCGCGCGATAATATGGCCTGGACACAGCTCACCGCACCGCGTGACGGCGTGATCACCTCGATAAACGTTCAGCCCGGGCAGGTGGTGAGTGCGGCGCAGACGGTCATGACGCTGGCAGCCGACGGCAAGCGCGATGCCGTGTTTGACCTCGCCGAACCTACACTCACAGAAAAGGCGACAACCACGCCGATCCGGATCGCGCTGTTATCCAATCCTGCGCTGAAGGCGGACGGGCAGTTTCGTGATATCAGCCCGCAGGCCGATTCACAAACCCGCACCTGGCGGCTTCGCGTGACGCTGACCAATCCGCCAGCCGATATGGCACTGGGTTCAACGGTACTGGGCACTTTTCCCGGAAAAGTGGACCAGGTCATTGCGCTGCCAGCCAGTGCACTCACGCGAGCCGGGGAGCGGCCTGCCGTCTTCGTCGTTAACAGCAAAACCCAGCAGATTCAGGTCAGGCCCATCCAACTGACGCGGTTTGATGCACAGCAGATCTATCTCAGCGCTGGCGTGCAGCCGGGCGAGCGCGTGGTCACCGCAGGCGTAAAAACATTGCTGCCAGGCGAGCGCGTCAGGCTTGAGGAGAACGACAAATGAAACCGGACAGCACTCTGCACGGCGTTAACCTGTCCGCCTGGGCGCTAGCGCACCAGCAGCTGGTGATCTTCTTTATGCTGTTAGTGATGACGACGGGTGTTCTCAGCTACATCGATCTGCCGCGTAATGAAGATCCCGCCTTTACGATTAAAACGGCGGTGGTGTCGGCACAGTGGCCTGGCGCCACGGTCGAAGACACCATGCAGTTGGTCACCGATACGTTGGAAAAAAAGCTTCAGGAAACGCCTTCGCTGGATTTTATTGAAAGTGAAACGCGGGCTGGCAAGACGGTGATATTTGTTAATCTGCGCGATGATACGCCCCCGGCACAGGTTCCAACCATCTGGTACCAGATCCGGAAAAAAATGCAGGATATCGCCCCAAGCCTGCCGCAAGGCGTTCAGGGCCCAGGCGTCAATGATGAGTTTGGTGATACGTTTGGCACCATTTATGGTTTTACCGCCGATGGCTTCAGCCCACGTGAACTGCGCGATAAGGTCGATAATATTCGTCGTGACCTGATGGATGTGCCTGACACGGGCAAAATTACCCTGTTGGGTGAACAGGAGGAGCAGATTGTTATCGCCTTCTCACCCAGGAAGCTGGATGGTATGGGCCTTACGCTTCAGCAAGTCAGCGATGCATTAACGGCGCAGAATGCCGTGGCGCCCGCGGGGGAAATACGCACCGATAAAGAGAATATTGCGCTTCGTGTCAGCGGTGCGCTGACGACGGTGGCAAACCTGGAGGCGGTTACACTGCGCATTGGTCAGCGCTTTATCCCGCTGTCGGATATTGCGACGATCTCGCTTCAGCCCTCACAGCCACCCTCTTCCACCTTTCGTGTCAATGGTGAGCCCGCCATTGGGCTGGCGGTTTCCATGGCCCCTTCTGGCAACATGCTCAGATTTGGCCAGGCACTCAATCAGCGGATGGCAATTATCGCCAGCCAGTTACCGCATGGTATCAATATGATAAAAGTCGCCGATCAATCCACCGTCGTCAAAACGGCGGTTAGCGGATTTGTTCAGGTGCTGGCGGAAGCCGTCATCATTGTCCTGGCGATATCCTTTTTTTCGCTGGGTTTTCGGGCGGGGCTGGTGGTCGCGGCGGCGATCCCGTTGGTGCTGGCTATGACGTTTGTTGGAATGACGTTTGCAGGGATAGGTTTGCAACGTATTTCACTGGGCGCCTTAATTATTGCACTCGGGCTGCTGGTTGATGATGCGATGATCACGGTGGAAACCATGGTGTCACGCATTGAAGCAGGCGACAGCAAATGGCAGGCGGCAACATTTGCGTTTAAAACCACGGCCTTCCCTATGCTGACGGGCACGCTGGTGATGATAGCCGGTTTTATCCCAGTGGGCTTTGCCGCCTCCAGCGCGGGCGAATATTGTTACTCGCTTTTTGCGGTTGTCTTGATTTCTCTGCTCTGCTCCTGGGTGGTGGCTATTCTGTTTTCACCCGTGACAGGCACCTGGCTGCTGACCGATAGCGCCCACGCAACGCACAAACAGCCGGGGCTGATGGGCCGATTTTATCGCCGCCTGCTCGATCAAACGCTTAAATATCGCTGGACGACGGTCACTCTCGCCCTCCTGCTGCTGGGCATGGGGATCTTCGGCACAACGCTGATGCAGGGGGAATTTTTCCCCGCTTCAGACCGCCCTGAGCTGTTAGTGAACCTGACATTGCCCGCGAATGCCTCTCAAACCGAAACCACCCGGCGAACCGGACAACTGGAAAACCTGATACGCAGCGATAACGACATCGATCATTTCTCCAGTTATGTCGGCTCTGGCGCGGTACGTTTCTATTTGCCGATGGAGGTCTTGCTGGACAATGAAAATACTGCCCAGCTGGTGGTGGTTGCGAAGAGCCTTGACGCTCGTGACAGAGTACGCAACAAGCTGGATCACATCCTGGCACGTGACTTTAGTGATATCACCTCGCGCGTTTCGCCCCTTGAACTGGGGCCACCGATTGGCTGGCCGCTAAAGTACCGCGTTACAGGCCCCGACTACAGGCAGGTTCGTGAAATTGCGGAAAAACTGGCCTTACAGCTGTCACGATCGCCAAATACGCGTGAGGTGAATATGACAGCAGGTGAACCCGAGCGGGTTATCAGACTTGATGTCAATCAGACGGCAGCGCGTGCGGTTGGTGTCTCTTCTGAAAGCATTGCCTCCATGCTGAATACTGTGACGTCAGGCAGTACGGTAACCACGATCCGTGATCGTAACCGACTGATTGATGTGGTGCTCAGGGGAAACGATGAGGAACGGCAAAATACCGATATCCTCAACGGTCTGATGCTGGATACCGCCTCTGGACAGAAAATCCCACTGGGTCAGGTTGCGACATTGAAATGGCAGCTTGAGGATCCGGTTATCTGGCGACGTCAGCGCCAGCCTTACATTACGGTGCAAACCGATATTGCCCCTACGGCGCGTGCTGAAAACGTTTCAGATCAGCTGAAGCCCGAACTGGATACATTCCGCGCGTCCTTGCCTGCCGGCTATCATATTGAAGAAGGCGGTACCGTCGCCGAATCGGATAAAGGTAACCGATCGGTGTTTGCGGTGTTGCCGGTCACGCTGAGTGTGATGCTTATCCTGTTGATGCTGCAGTTGAAACGCTTCTCAAGAATGTTGCTGGCGCTGCTGATGGCCCCTTTCGGCTTACCCGGCATCGTTATCGCCATGTTGCCGAGTGGAACGCCAATGGGATTTGTTGCGCTGTTAGGGATTATCGCGCTGGCAGGCATGATCATCCGTAACGCGGTGATCATGATCAGTGAGGTGGACAGTAATACTCAGGCAGGCATGATGCACAACGAGGCGATTTATCACGCGGCTATTCATCGCGCCCGACCAATATTACTGACGGCTTGTGCGGCGATATTCGGCATGTTGCCCATCTCCCGGCAGGTGTTCTGGGGGCCAATGGCGTACGCCATTATCGGCGGTCTGGTCACCGGAACGCTGGTCACGTTAACGCTGTTACCGGCCTCGCTCAGCCTGGTCATGCAAAGAGAAGGACGCCGTCAGAATCAGGTGCAAGATCAGTGAGTGATAACCGGCAGTAACAGGGGGCCTGATCAGGCCTGCCTGTTACCCAGGACAACAAGCGACACGCTCACCCGCTTTACTGGCAGAAAAGACGTGCATCGGGCAATAAAAAAGCGCTGTCGTACACAGCGCTTTTTGTCGCCAGCAGGCACCGGCGGGCTTAGATCCCTAAAGAAGGCATCAGAAACTTTCCCAGTTAACCTTATCGACGTTGACTGCTTTCAAATCCGGCCTTTTCAATGCGGGTACTGACGGGCTCACCGGCACACTGGCTGGTGAAGCAACCTGGGTGACACTGTCATTAACCTTAAAGGTTGAAACCAGTCTCGACAGCGTTTCTGCCTGCTCCTGCAGAGATTTAGACGCCGAAGACGCTTCTTCAACCAGTGAGGCGTTTTGCTGCGTCACTTCATCCATTTGCCCGATGGCCAGATGAACCTGCTCAATGCCTTTACTCTGCTCGGCCGTAGCGGCCGCAATTTCATTGACTAAATCAGCGACCTGTTGAATAGCATTGCTGACGTTGTCTGAATTGCTGCCCACGCTTGTTGCCTGCTCAAGGCCCTGCTCAACTTGTGAAACTGACACGTTGATAAGATCTTTAATCTCCCGGGCTGCGGACGAAGAGCGCTGTGCCAGATTACGGACCTCAGAGGCGACGACCGCGAACCCCCTACCGTGTTCACCGGCACGTGCCGCTTCTACCGCGGCATTAAGCGCCAGGATATTGGTCTGGAAAGCAATCCCCTCAATAAGCCCGGTGATTTCAGAAATTTTGGCAGAACTGCCGCGAATGTCGCCCATCGTCGTCAACATTTGACTGACTGCGGAGCCGTTTTGTTTGGACAGCGTATTGGCATTATTTGCCAGATTGCTGGCCTGTACCGCACCTTCCGCATTCTGACGCACGGTATCGCTCAGCGTCGCCATACTGACTGACGTTTCTTCCAGTGAAGCCGCCTGTTGTTCCGTACGCGATGACAGGTCTTCATTGCCCGCTGCGATTTGCGTCGCGCCCGTACTGACAGATTGCGCTGAATGGTTCACAGACATCAGAGTGGTGGATACACGTTTCAACAAATCATTAAACGCTGATGCGGTCTGGCCTATTTCATCGTTTCTGAGGACAGGCGCTGAACAGGTTAAATTAAGGTTATTACTGACGGTCGACATCGTATCTTTAATGCTGGTCAGGCTTCTTTTAATTCCCAGAATAATACTGACAGAGAACAGGCCGAGTAACACAATAACCAGCACGGATGCACTTGTCATCATCCAAAACGTCTGTGAATAAATACGGTTATTCTCTGCTCTTAATCCATCACCAATTTTAATATTCAAATCGATTTGTTTGGTGAAGTCAGACTCCATTTTGCGGGCAGCGGCGCCAATGCCGTTTTCGCCCTGAAGCTGTTCTAGCGACAGGGCATTATCGTGACTGCGCGAAGCTGCAAGAAATGCCGGAAGCGTGCTACGAACCGCGTCAAGGTTACGTTGCGCCTGTACCGTCATCGCTTTATCTTCATCACTGGAAATATCATTCGCCATATAGTAGTCATTCAGCGATTTAATATTATCAAGAATGCCATTGATTTTATCTTCAGCTGCGGACTGTTTCGCGCTGTCGGCCATCGACTGATGACGATACAATGCCAGCCCGAGCTGGTTAGTTGCACTGATTGACTTGTTCAGATCTTTAATGCTGGGTATCGCATTCACCTGAACATATTCAAAGCGCGACTGGAAACCGGATATCACGGATAATGAAACAGCAACGAGCGCACAAAGTGATAACGCCAGCAATGAAAATGCCAGCACCAAACGCTGGGTAATAGTCATAAAAGCCCCTGAGTGTGAAATTGAAAAAAGGTTATCGCAATGCATTCTTATCGGCACAGTACAAACCAGCTTTACCTGTTAATCAGAGATATATTTAATTTCTAAAACTTGATAAATAGAAAATAAAGACTAAGTCACTCAACCGCTGACGGGAATAAAAAATAATGACTTGCCTCAGCCTTTAGCGATTAAACCCTGTTCTATTTGCGCGTTGCCTTGCATAAGGTTGTTGTTTATCAGCCTGATATACAGACTCGTGACCTGATCGCCCCTGCCTGATGACAACGACATTCCAGACAGGTAAGGTGGCAGTTTTTGTGACAGAGACGAATATGGAAAGGTTGTTTGTTTATGGCACCCTGTGTCCGGGCCGCAGTAACGCCTCTCTTCTGGAGAACATCGGTGGCGCCTGGCAGGCCGGAGTTGTCCGGGGCGTTTTTTTTACTGAAGGGCGCGGCGCGGCTGCAGGCTTCCCCGGTATTGTTGTGGACGATCGCGGGCCACAAGTGCAGGGCTTTCTTTTTTCCTCGGACAATCTGTACCTACACTGGCCGATGCTGGATGAATTTGAGGAGGGTTATGACCGGATCAGCGTTAAGGTGGCCCTGGAAAACGGTGACAGTGTCACCGCATGGATATATCAACTTCAGCCGCAGAGCATTCCGCAAGCCAGTGAATAACGCCTTATCTGATCACTGCTTTATAGCGTGCCCGGCATGGGTTTCGGTTTTGGCCAGCGCAAGGGACGTCCGAACATCACCAGGTTACCGCCCAGGATCATCAGCAATCCCACCACGCTGTGGCTTTGCCAGTGATAGCCTTCATAAACCGTCGATAAGGTGAGGGCAACCAACGGAAACATCAGTGTTGTGTATGCGGCTTTAGCGGCGCCCGTACGTCTGACCAGGGTGAAATACGCCCAAAACGCAATGACCGAACCGAATATGGACAAATATAGCAAGGCACTGAGGTAGCTCAGTGTCCAGAGCGGTGAGAAACTCACGCCACGAAGTAGAGCGATAATGCCCATGACCATTGCGCCGTATAACATAGCCCAGGCGTTAGTGGTCATGGTTTCCAGCTGTCTGCGCTGATGCCGCAGGCTGATCATGTTGCCCAGAGAAAAGCCAAACGTGCCCAACGCCGACAGGCCGATGCCTCGCCACAGTCCACCGCTTGCGCCGCTGATGTGCAGATCGTCCCAAAACAACAGGATCATGCCCGTTAATCCCAGCGTGACCGCAAACCAGAAACGCGGCTGGGGGCGCTGCCCAAAAAACAGATAACTGTTTACTGCGTTATACAGCACCGCCATGGAAAAAATCACGGACTCTAAACCGGTATTGATATAACCGGCGGCGGTGTAAAAGCACCAAAAATTAAAGCAAAATACACAGCAGCCCTGCAAAGCGCAAAACAGATGATCGCGCGGCGATAATCTGCGCAGGCGCCCCATTATCTGCAGGAGCGTCAGCAATAAAATACTGGCTATGGCGAAGCGCCAGAAAACGGACACCGTGACATCAACGGGCCCTTGTTGCAAAAAGATGGCAATCCAGGTTGTACCCCAGATAACCACGACCACAGCATAGAGTAATGCGTTCATGCTTTTTCCTTTAAACGAAGCAGAACACAGTGTCCCAACTGATGAGGACGCACGCTTCTATGAACCTGCGTCTGATTTGCAAAATCTTGCGCATTTTAACGATACAGATCTGGCTACCTGCCGGCTCTCGCCCTAGACTGAGCCTCTGATGAACGGGCGGAAAAGAGTTATGTCTCGCGTTTACGACACGTTTGAAATACTGCGTCAAAATAAAGCTGTGTTGCGCGAATCGGTCATGCTTAACTCCGGCATCCGGCTGGCAGCGTGGCACAACAAGCAAGACAGGATTACCGTAAACAGTAACCATCACACGCTAAGCCTGTATGTTGCCGATGGCTATGAGAGTTACCATAAAACCGCTTCCGGCTGGCGAAACGGCGGTGGGCCAGATAAATTCTGCCTGATGCCGCAGCAGAGCGAATCCACATGGGACGTACGTAATAACCTCTCTTTTGTGCATCTCTATTGCACAGATGAGCATTTACGCGATGTGGGCGAGAAAATATGGGATCGCAGCCCGCTGTCGATTGCCCTGGATGAGAAAATATTTTGCAGTGATGCCAGTATCACCACGTTGTATCGCCAGTTCTTACTCAGCTGTGACTGGCAGCAGCCCGCAAATCACCTCATGTTGAGCACTGCCAGCACCCTGTTATTAACTCATCTGATCCAGCACTATTCCAGCGTTCAGTGGCGGCCTCCGACGGTAACGGGTGGACTGGCCCCCTTTGTATTACGCAATACGCTGGCTTTTATTGATGCGCACCTGGCATTGCCCCTCACGCTTGATGCACTGGCCACTCAGGCAAACCTGAGTGAGTACCATTTTGCCAGGATGTTTCGCCAGTCGCTCGGTATTGCGCCGCATCAGTACGTCATGCAGCGCCGCATGGAAAAAGCACAGCAGATGGTGCAGTCAACCTCGCTGCCGTTGACGCAAATCGCACTGGATACTGGCTTTAGTTCGCTAAGTCATTTCAGCCACCGCTTCAAACAGGTGACAGGCTTGACCCCTTCGCAACTGCGAATGGCGAATGGCGTGAAAGCGCCCTGAATCAGAGGCACTGGTAAGGGCTGATAACCGTGACCGGAAATCAGCAACGATAATTTCATGTCTGAGTAACTTAAACCTATCCTCACTCACCCACAGGTATTGGCTTTACTCACGTTGCATCCTGATTATACTAGGCACGCATTCATTCAGGCTTCATGGTATCGGCGTGATTGAAGGTTCGGATGGCTGTTTCGCAAAGCCGACCATGATTACCCGCATGACAATCGCCATTCTGGTCAGCCAGCAGTTAACGAATGAGGACTGTTGTCATGTTACTGTTCAAAAACGCGCTATTCCCTCCTCCCGCAAAGCGAGTGCAATCGCTGTAAGCCTTATTGACGCGATGTCTTGCTGTCGCAGCAGTTATTCCTACACGAGCAGCGTTAACAGCAGGCTGGAGTCGCCATGCATGCGGATAGCCGCACAGGAACATGACGCCAAAATCAGCCGATAAAGAGGCTTACCGTCTATCGTTAAACCGTCAGACTTATCACCTGATGCAACATTGATATCGAGCGGCGTAATAAAGAGGTGCCTGCCGCCGAAACATCAGCGCACTCGGGCCGGGATAACGGCATAGGTTTCTGACAGGCAGAAGCCGGACGCTGTCTCACCAGGTGACGTTAATGTTCACATCAACGGATGCGATTAACCGTCATCATAATGACAAGGAAGCACATCATGAAGTTTTCATCTGAAAGCGCAATTTCGTTCATTTTTCTTTTAACCGGCCTGATCCTGACAGGATTGGGTATCTGGCAAATACTCACGCCGTGAGGTGACGCTATGCGTAAATTCACGCTTGATCGGATTTTTATTCAGGTGGTAGCTATCGCAGTCGTTTTTATCCTGCTTACCATCGTCATTCGCTAATCTCATCGGGCCAGACCGCCACAAGGTTTGGCTCGCGCCTCATCACTCCGCAATCTTTCCCCCAAAATCCGGCTTTCATAATCTCGCTCAACTTCTCTTTGCCGTTTATGCATTACCGTCTGATTGCTGAAAATGACAGCCTCAATGCAGGTTTTTTTGTTCAATTGAGAGCATTTCTCTCAACGTCTGGGGAAAAATTATGAATCTATGCCACAATTTTTTAATTGGTGGGTTAGCAGTAATGATGACAATGGGGAGCGCGATGGCGACAGAGCATAACGATCTGACGGGTTATCGTGAGGGTGCAAAGGTTATTCAGGTCAAACCAACACGCAATCAGATAGATGCCATAAGTGGCATCGTTTATTCACAAATCACGACGGCAAGAGAGACCAGGCCGCTCCATATGTCGCTGTTAGTGCCCCGCACCGACGCGCCTAAACCCGCCATCATTTATTTTCCCGGTGGCGGTTTTACCAGTGCCAATCACGATAAGTACATCCAGATGCGTATGGCGCTGGCAGAGGCTGGCTTTGTTGTGGCCGCTGCGGAATATCGCGTTGTACCGAATACCTTCCCGGCTCCGGTAAATGATGGTAAAGCGGCAGTGCGCTATTTGCGACAACATGCCGAGACATACGGCATTGATCCCGCGCGCATTGGTGTACTCGGCGATTCGGCTGGGGGATGGCTTGTGCAAATGCTCGGCACCACACAGGGGGAAACGGCGTTTGATCGCGGTGATTTCACCGATAAATCCTCTGATGTGCAGGCAGTGGCAACGCTATATGGCATATCCGACCTCCTTAACATTGGCGAAAGTTATGCCGATGAAATTCAAAAAGTTCATCAGTCACCTGCGGTAACCGAGGCATTGCTGGTGCACGGTCCAGCCTTTCGTGAGTTTGCTGGCGCAAGCATCATGGACGACACGGCAAAAGCACGGCATGCCAGCCCTATGGGACATTTACGAAACAGCAAGCCGCCTTTCCTGATTATGCACGGTGATAAAGATTCTCTGGTATCGCCCCATCAAAGTGCGCAGCTGTTTGATGCCCTCAGGAAAGCCGGTGAGAAAGTGGACTACGTTGTGGTGAAAGGGGCAGAGCATGCCGACCTCACCTGGTACCAGCCGGAGGTTATCCAGGAAGTCGTAAGCTGGTTTACGCGCGAACTCAAACCAGATACGGGCGTCGTTGCCGACCAATCTGGCCGTCCAAACGATAACCTGTAATCGCCAGGCAAGCCACTGCCCGTGGCTTGCCTCACTGAAGATTAATGCGCAACGGCAGCGGCTACCGCGCCTTTCGCCCCTTTATCAAGCAGAAGCTGATAGGCACGGGTTACCTGCTCCACAAAGTACGCATTATTTGCCAGCGCCTCACCAAAAATGGCATCGACACCTAATAATGCTTTCACCCTCGCCTCGCCATCAGCACTGGATCCCACAGCAGCGTTCAAAGTGGGTAATAACGGGTCGATCACTTCAATCGGATTTCCCTGCTCGTCTACGCCTGAGACATAGCGCATCCAACCGGCAATGCCCAGGGCGAGCAGGTCAAAATCACTTTCGTTTCTGAGATGCCAACGAATCGAGTCCAGCCAGCGCTGAGGAAGTTTCTGGCTGCCATCCATGGCTATCTGCCAGGCACGGTGCTTTAACGCATTGTTTTCAAAGCGCGCGATCAGCAGGTCAGCATAACGCGTCAGATCCACGCCCTTAACTTGCAATGTCGGTGCCTGCTCCTGCAGCATCAACGTTCGTGCTGCCCGTCTGAAATCGGGATCCTCCATGCAGTCACAAATATGTTCATAGCCCGCCAGATAACCAAGATAGGCCAGAAATGAGTGGCTGCCGTTTAACATGCGCAACTTCATTTCTTCGTACGGGACAACATCGTTAACGAGTTCTGCGCCGGCCTTTTCCCACTCAGGACGTCCGGCTACGAAGTTATCCTCTATCACCCATTGCCTGAAGGGTTCACAGGCCACCGCCAGAGCATCCTGCACCCCTGTTACCTGCGCAATTTTATTCAGGCTTTCCTGGGTGACGGCGGGTACGATACGATCCACCATGGTAGAGGGAAAAGTGACGTGCTGTTCGATCCAGCTTGCCAGTTCGCGATCGCATTGCCGCGCATAGGCGCAAACGACCCCGGCAATCACCCTGCCATTTTCAGGAATGTTATCGCAGGACATGACGCTGAAGGCGGCTAACCCCGCCGCTCTGCGGCGGGCCAGCGCTTCAACGATGATGCCTGGGGCGGAATGGGGCTGATGGGGCTGTGCTAAGTCAGCTACGATGAGGGGATGGTCACGCATCAGTTCGCCTGTCGCGGGCGCGTGGCAGTAGCCCTTTTCGGTAATCGTTAACGACACAATGGCAACCTGCGGCTGGCATAGCGCCTCCAGCACGGCTTCAGTGCCATCAACCTGCGCATGAAGCGCCTGCCTGACGACGCCAACCACCCTGCCTGACCACGCACTGGCGGACATTTCTGCCACGGTATAGAGAAAATCCTGACGCTTGAGATCGGCAATCTGTTGCTCACCGCCGATAAGATTGACTTCAATATAACCCCAGTTGCTGCTGTGTTCAGCAGCAAGAACGTCTGCATAGACAGCCTGATGGGCACGGTGAAACGCACCAAATCCGAGATGAACGATTCTCGGAACCAGATTATGGCGATCCCACTGTGGAACGGTGGCGTTAGCACTGAGTAATTTATTTGGCATTGTAATCTCACTGTTAATTAAATTTATTATTTGGTTATTTCCGGCATGATTCGCTGTGTCCTTGCGTGACATAACAGCATTGATGAAAAAAAGGTAATTAAAATTAAATGACCGCCGCGACAAAATGATCAATTAGTGGATTGCAGATTGTGCGTTGAACAATTTTTTCGTCAAAACCAAGATTATCGCTATGAAAATATGCAAGTCCACTACCATACCAGAAGCAACACCTGAATTGTGACATGTGCTGGGATGAGATAGCGAAATAAATAACACGCATTTAAGGAATACACCTCACAAGCCTGTTTCCATGAGGTTAAATTGGTGGTTTATATGTTATTAATATTTTAAGACATAAGTAATCAGAGACAGCACCGTCTCTGGCGAAAAATGCTTATATCCGGAAAAAGGCGTAATGCCTGACAGGGCGTCATGTAAAATAAATTCAAATTTATTCAAAACTTGTGATGCAGGAAAATGAACCCTTCATAACTAGCTCCATTATGACAACACTGTTTCATCGTCGGTCCGATCAAGTTTGAGTTAGTTATTTCTTACGCGATTCGCGATGGCTTTCATTGTGACAATTTAATGACATAGATGTACATCAAGTATTTATAATTTAATGCTTACCATGAGGGAAACAGAGCATCAGGTAGCACTGATTCCTCATTTTTCCGGCGGATTACCACGCATAATTCCAGCTGTGTTCATGACATCCATGAACCAAGGAGGAAATTATGTGGAAATTGAACTCTGTGATTGATATGCAAGGAACAAATCCTTACCTCATTCTTGTCAATAACCTTGGTGATACCCGACTGTTACCCTGTAAGAATATTAATCCTGCCTTCTTGAGAACCCTGAATTTTTCTGATCTTGAAACCAGTCTGTTAACTGAACGAGTAAAAATCAATAATAAATCAGCAAAATAAATACCACTGTCCCGATCTCTCCTGGCCCTCTGACTGGTTTTAATGAGGGCCGCTCTTGTTAAAACCCCAATTCACATTGCTCAGACCTCATCTCAGGATGTTGCCATGAAGAGATGCATGTTTGCCTTCAGGTAAGATTCCGCGCAACGCGACTGCAGCAACAGGGTATTACCCTTTAGCCTGCTGCCTGTCATCACACCTTGAATAACAGGTCGTTATACGCTTTGTCGATCGGGGCTCACTGAGCCCTGACACTGAGCTTCAGCCAGCTTGTCCGTGGGAGCATCGCGGCTGAAGCCTGAGAAGTGTGGAAGACGTGAGTCGCTCAGCCCCCGGCAAGGGACACTGGGCTAATCAGGCAGCACGAGAGCAGAGGATGGTGATGGTGATAAGGTGCACACATCGCGCTCGCTTCACTTTAGCTAAACGAAGGCAGCAGCCGGAATACATCAAGTACCACCGTCAGGTAAACGAATCCCCCCACCACGATAACCAGATTAAGGATCATGTTATTACAGGGTGCGGTATAGACTGCAGTGGGAAAACGCTTGCGGGCCGCTTTCACAAGAAAAGGCGGCAGAATAACGCTCCAGATCGTAAAGGCCAGACCGGCATAGCCAATTGCATAGACAAAGCCACCGGGCAGGATGAAACAAACGACAGCGGGTGGCAAATACGTTACCAGGGCCGTCTTAAACCGGCCAGAACGGTCGTCTGAAAAATGAAACAGATCGGCAATATAATCGAAAAGCCCCAGCGTCGCGGCTAGCAATGAACTGGCTACCGCAAAATTACCAAAGAAAGTGAGGATCAGATCCATAGACGTGCTGGTAAATAAGCCCCCTATTGCCTCGACAAATACATCAATATTCCCCCCTTTGGCGATAATGGGCGAAAAATCGGCGCGGCTGATATTGCCCATGGTGACGACCAACCAGAATATGTAAAGCAGCAGAGCGAAAGCCGTGCCAATAAAAATCGACCGGGTGATATTCTTAACCCCCTGAGTGCCATACAGCTTCACCAGACTGGGCACGTTGCCGTGGAAACCGTAAGAGATGATGCAGAAAGGTAGCGTCATTAAAATATAAGGCAGATATTGCGTGTCAGGCAGCGCCCAGGCGGCACTGTCAATAAGTTTAGCGCCTTCGACATGCCATATCAGGCCAGAGAAGGTAGCAAAAAAGGCAACAAACTTCCCGATAATTAACACCGTTGTAATACGACCAACCAAAAGTGAGCTGTACCATGCGATGCCACCGACCAACACGCTTACGATGATCACAGATAAGCGGGCTGGAAGATAAAATCCGCTGTATTTTTCTACCGTCTGAGAGATGACAGCAGAAGAGCCAGAAATATAAGCATAAGTTAAAATATACAAGACAAAGCCAAATGCGATACCCACCACAACATTCCATTTATGACCTAATAAATCCTGTGTGAAGGTGTTAAAACTCGCACCACCGCCATAATGGAGATTGACTTCAACCAGCATCAGTCCGGTTAACAGCATCATTATGGCAATGAGCGTTAAAATAATTGATGCGCCTGGAAACCATATGCCAGCCATAGCAATCGGCAGTGAGAACATTCCGCCACCTATGACGGTGGCAATGATAAGCATCGTTCCACTCATTAAACCGGGTGTTGTTTTCTTAATAACCATGAGAAATTCTCCTGTTGACTCTTTATTATCATTTTGGCGTCATTCTGAATCCGCTGGATAATAACGGTTCGACTGCAGACCTGCCATGGCGGCAGGTCTGAAATAAAGGAAGGGCGATAGGAGAGAAACAGGGCCCCTGCGGGGCCAGGGTTGTATTAAATAAAGTCAAAACGCGCAGTAAAGAAGCGAAGTTGTTTGGGTTCATAAACAAACGTCAGACCACGAATATCTTCTTTATGCTGGTACAGTTTAATGATGCCATCGGCAACAACATCCATGTGCGCGTAAGTGTAAACACGGCGTGGAATAGTGAGACGTACCGTCTCCAGTTTGGGGCGATGGTTCTCCCCCGTTTCCTTGCTGCGACCGGCGGAAACAATTCCACGTTCCATACTTCGCACGCCGGTTTCCATATAGATGCTGGCTGCCAGGCTCTGCGCAGGGAACTGATCCTGCGTCAGGTGTGAACAGAAACGACGAGCATCAAGAAATACCGCATGTCCGCCCGTCGGTTCAACAATGGGTACGCCGGCTTCACGGAGTTTATCGCCCAGATAGCGCACCTGTTTGACCCGGTGTTCAATATATTCATACTGCATGGCTTCACGTAGCCCAATAGCCATCGCTTCCATATCCCGACCGGCCAGCCCGCCGTATGACGGCATACCTTCATAAACGACAACCAACTCTTTTGCCGCTGAGAACATCTCCTCATCGTTCATACACAAGAAGCCGCCGATATTCACCAGACAATCTTTTTTACCGCTCATGGTGCACCCGTCGGCATAGCTGAACATTTCATGCACGATATCTTTGATACTGACGTTCTCGTAGCCCGCCTCCTGCTCTTTGATAAAATAGGCATTTTCAACGCAACGGGTGGCATCGTAAAAGATCTTAATGCCATACGTGCTGGCCATTTCATGTACGGCGCGCATATTTGCCATTGAAACGGGCTGCCCACCCGCCAGATTCACGGTGACCGCAAGGCAGATATAGGCGATGTTCTCGGCGCCTTTTTCTTTAATGAGCGTCGCTAATTTATTCAGGTCAATATCACCTTTAAAGGGGAGATTCAGGCTGGCGTCATGTGCTTCATCGCGGACAATATCCACAAAGGTTGCGCCATTTTTTTCCTGATGGAAGCGGGTTGTTGTAAAGTACATATTTCCTGCGACATATTGACCGGGCTTAATGGCCAGCTGCGAGAGCAGGTTTTCCGCCCCGCGTCCCTGGTGGGTTGGAACGATGTGTTTGAAACCAAACAACTCTTTCACCGTTTTTTCGAGATGGTAGAAGTTTTCACTGCCTGCGTAGGCTTCATCACCAATCATCATCCCTGCCCACTGCTTGTCACTCATGGCATTTGTACCGCTGTCTGTCAGCAGATCGATGTAGATATCCTTTGAATTCAGTAAAAACGTGTTATAGCCCGCTTCTTGCATTTTTTTAACACGCTCATCGCGTGAGATCATTGATACGGTTTCAACACTTTTGATACGGAAAGGCTCGGCAGGATAGTTCATGTTTATTTCTCCAGTTATCCATTTTCATACGCAGAAAAATGCGCGTCGAATAAGTCTGGTGCATAGATGAAATGCACAGGAAGATATAACAATAACCTCAGAATTGAGGTGGAAATAATACGACACCATCATGCGGGATTTATCATGCGATGAAAATAGCCGCGTCACTATGCGCGCCTTTCTGACAATGTATAAAACGTAAAAATGATTAAACATCAAAAAAAGATCGGCCATGCATGCTGAATATTCATAGCGTTAGCGTAACGGCCGTCGGTCATACAGAAACAGAAAAGTCGGTTAAGGTTGATAACAATGAAAACTTATCTTTCCATTTTCTTTATAGGTAATAAATGTGAAATTTTTAACCAGATAATATGAGGCAGCGATCACCTAAAAAATGAATAATCACACCGGTTGCTTAAAATCCGTAAACTTCAATGTACATCTCCGAGTTATTAACTGAGCGGCGAATGTTAATGACGTTGAAATAAGAAAGTCGCTACAGCACTGAGACAATCCATTCATATTATCCCACTGAGGCAGGTCGCTGCCGATCAAAACTTAAATAAAGAGAACTTATGTAATAGAGCATGACTATCTGCTCGTAGTCATTTGCAAGCGAAGTGGAGGTAACGTGTTGAGGTGGATGGGTTGTGGACAGCGATGACGCTTCAGCCCGGTGAAGAAAAGGCGATGTCTTGCCATCGCCTGAGTGACCAGAAAGCATTAGCTTTCGATAAATTATTACTCCCGGGTAATCTTCATGGCCATATCAATTGATATCGCCATGCTCTCCGGATTAGCCTTACCTGTCCAGGCGATGTTAAATGCCGTACCGTGATCGGCTGAAGTACGCAGGAAAGGCAATCCTGCCGTGATGTTCACCCCGTCGTAAAAGCCAAGCAGCTTAAGCGGAATATGCCCCTGATCGTGATACATGGCGACAACAATGTCGTACATGCCTTCGTTACACTGCATGAAAACGGTGTCCGGTGGACAGGGGCCGTACACATCCATGCCCTGCGCTTTCATCGCTTCGACAGCGGGCGTCAGAATACGGATCTCTTCATCGCCAAACAGACCATTTTCACCCGCATGTGGGTTTACTCCTGCCACCGCAATACGCGGTTGGCTGAAACCGACCCGGCGTAAAAAGGTATCGGCAATCCTGACCACCGTTTCCACCCGCGCCTGACTCAGCGTATCCAGAAACTTGCGCAGGGAAATATGTGTGGTGACATGAATGACTTTCAGTTTATCGGTGTAGAGCACCATCGAATAATCTTTGGTGTCCGTTAGCTTCGCGAGTAATTCGGTATGGCCCGGATAGTGATGCCCTGCCAGATGCAGCGCTTCTTTATTCAGCGGCGCAGTCGCAATCGCCTTTACCTCACCACGCAGCGCCATTTCGGTCGCGCGCTTGATGCAACGGTAGGCCACATCACCGGCTTCTGGCTGAACCACACCACATTGCAACGCTTCGGGATGCGCCACCTTCTCATCAATAATATGAAGGATGCCGGGCGTGAACCGTGCCTCAGAAACCTGGTCGATCACCCGGAGTTCAACCTGAGGTGTGATGTTCATGGCCAGTATGCGGCGGAAAGTCTCAGCGCAGCCGATAACAACCGCGGGTGAACCATTCAATGCACCTTCGGCTAACGCTTTAATAATGATTTCAGGACCGATCCCGGCAGGATCTCCCATTGTTATAGCAACAGTATTCGTCACCTGTTTTCTCCTCAACGAAGCTCAATATTTCTGAAAGGGTGGTTTCATCTCCGAAAACACCGACTTTAATCAATACAGTCAGACTCCGGCCGCGACCGGGAAAGTATCTGTATGGCGCACAATCACCCGCCCGGCCCTCAATTCTGAATCCCGTCGCGCACGATGCCGTCGCAATCTCCGCACCTGAGTAATACCGCATTTGACGGTGCGCTGCGCATCACCAACGGAACACGCACCAGGCAGCAAATCGCGTGCTGCTCACTGACGGCTTCAGCTAAAGGCGCATTTACATACAGCGACCAGGTGTGCAAAGCACCCGCTCGATCATTTGATTATATTCAATCACAATCGATTATATGTGAGCAAGATCAATTTAATAAAGCGCCATTTTATTTATAAATTTAGTCGCTGAGTGATTGCGCTACAGCAGCATGATGAATTTCAGTCATAAACGGGGAGAAGAATGTGGCCATAATTAACAGCACGATATTAAGCGGTTCTCATGCGATAAACGCACTGGCGCCCGTCGTGGCGGGCAGAAAACGACTGCTGGTTTTAACAGATAAAAACATTGTGAATTTGCCGGCAACAGCGCAGATCCTCACGCTACTGGGGCAGGATGCTCGTCAGGTAGAGCTCATTGACGATGTTCCGGCAGAGCCGACGCATACTGACGTTGAAACAGTGCTGACGCGCACGGCAGGTAAGGCCTATGATTTGGTCGTGGGTGTTGGTGGCGGAAGCGTGTTGGATGTGGCGAAGCTCCTCTCGGTTTTATGCCATGCGTCCCGTCCTTCGCTCAAGGCTCTGCTGGACGGTCAGAAAATTGAAGCACGCTTGCCATCGCTGCTCATTCCTTCTACTGCGGGCACAGGATCGGAATCGACCCCAAATGCCATTCTGGCCATTCCCGAGCAAAATACCAAAGTCGGTATTATTTCGCCTGTCATGCTGCCAGATTATGTTGCCCTGATACCTGAGCTGACAACCAGCATGCCCGCGCATATCGCCTCCTCAACGGGAATTGATGCGCTGTGCCATTTACTTGAGTGCTACACCGCGACGATTTCGAATCCTGTCGGTGACAATGTTGCACTCATGGGGTTGTATAAATTATTCCGTCATCTGGAAACCTCCGTTAATGAACCGCATAACCTGACAGCCAAGCTGGAAATGCTGTGGGCCTCTTATTATGGCGGTGCAGCCATTGCCCATGCCGGTACCCATCTTGTTCATGCCCTGTCCTATCCCTTAGGCGGTACCTGGCATCTGCCTCACGGTGTCGCTAACGCCATTCTGCTGGCGCCCTGCATGAAAGTAGTGCGGCCCTTTGCGGTGGAGAAATTTGCCAACGTCTGGGATCTGATCCCGGAAGCCGATACCACGCTGAGTCAGGAAGAGAAATCACATGCGCTGGTTGACTATCTGGCCAAATTAGTCAAACGCCTCAACCTGCCTGATAACCTGGAAGCCCTGGGTGTGCCATCCGATGATATCGATTCCCTCAGTGAAGCGGCTCTGAACGTGAAGCGATTGATGAACAATTCGCCTTGCGTAGTCAGCCATCAGGATGTGGCTGCAATTTACCGGACACTTTTCCCCAGGATTTAATTTAAAAAAGGAGTGGGTAATGCGTAAGAAAATTGAAGGTGTGTTAACAGCTATTGTTACCCCTTTTGATAAAGAAGGCGGACTTAACCTTGATGAACTTAAGCGTCAGGTTATTCGCCAACTTAATGCGGGCAACGGTATTTTCTGTGGCGGCACTAACGGTGAGTTTTTTGTCCTTAATGAGAAAGAGAAACTCACTGTTACTGAAACCTGTGTTAATGAAGTATCGGGGCGCGCAAACGTTGTGGCGCATATTGGTGAGATTTCCACCCGCGAAACCATTCGGCTGGGCAAACAAATCGAAAAACTGGGCGTGGACGCAGTTTCGGTGATTACGCCTTATTTTGTGCCGCTTAATCAGCGCGAACTCATTCATCATTACACGGCCATTGCGGATGCCCTTTCCGTTCCGGTGTTTTTGTATAACATTCCGGCCAGGACGGGTAATACGATCGAGCCACAAACGGCCCGCACACTTGCTGAACACCCGAATATTATTGGCGTGAAAGACAGCGCCGGAAGCTATGAAAGCCTGAAAGGTTATCTGGATGCCGTTAAGGACAGTAAAGACTTCGATGTTCTGAACGGTCCGGACTCACTGATTCACCAGGGCTATGTCGAGGGATGCTCAGCCTGTATTTCAGGCCTGGCTAACGTCGCGCCGCGTCAAATCAATGCTATCTGGTCTCGCTTCCATGCCGGAGATCGTGAAGGATCGCGGCTGGCGCAAGAGCAGGTCACGGGCTTACGCACAGACCTTTATAAAGTGGCATTTTCACCCGCAGCAGTTAAAAAAGCGTTGCAGATTTTAGGTTATAACGTGGGCGAAAGCCGTTATGCCGTTCACTTTGATACCGCACAGGAAGATGAAATCCGCAGAATCATCAACCTGTACCTGAAATGATAATAAGAAGTAATAAAACGTAAAGACAGGGAGTCGCTGTGCTCCCCGAATTTATCTTGTTATATCTGAGGCTATAATGAAAACTTTCAACGCTCAGGACACCCTGATAATTATTGGCATCGTGGTGGCTTATATTTTATTTACCACCTGGCTAACGTTTCGCTTACGCAGTAAAAACTCTGGCGATTTTATGGAAGGCTCACGCGCCATGCCCGCCTTTATTGTTGGTATTCTGCTGATGTCAGAATATATAGGGGCAAAGTCGACCATCGGCACCGCGCAGGCCGCTTTTGAAGGCGGTATTGCCGCGTCATGGTCTGTTATTGGTGCGGCAATCGGTTTTCCGTTATTTGGTATGATTCTGGTTAAACGTATTTATAACACCGGCAAAATTACCATTTCGGGCGCCATCGCTGAAAAATACGGTAGCAGTACCAAGAATATCATTTCACTGATTATGATTTATGCCCTGCTGCTGGTAAACGTGGGTAATTATGTGAGTGGTGCCGCCGCTATCGCGACGGTCTTACACGTTACCCTGCCCATTGCTGCGTTTATCACCGCTATCGTCAGTACCTTCTACTTTGCGTTTGGTGGTTTAAAGGGAATTGCCTGGGTCACCATGCTGCACAGCGCGCTGAAGTATTTTGGTATTCTGGCTATTTTGTGGTTTGCACTGTCGCAAACGGGCGGCTTCAAACCTATGATCGACGAAATGCCCGCCTATTACTGGACCTGGGATGGTAATATCGGCGTATCAACCATCGTTGCCTGGCTCATCGGTACTATTGGTTCGATTTTCTGCACACAGTTTGTTATTCAGGCTATCTCCTCAACTAAAGACGTGAAATCTGCACAGCGCTCCACGTGGATTGCTTTCCTGTTCTGTATGCCGATTGCACTGGCGATTGCGGTGATCGGTGTGGCCGCAAAGTACCTGCATCCAGAGATTAACAGCCTGTACGCCATGCCGGTGTTTTTGCAGGACATGAACCCCTGGCTGGCGGGTCTGGTAACGACCTCGCTGGTGGCCTCCATCTTTGTCAGCGTCAGTACCGTCGCTCTGGCGATCGCCTCACTGGTGGTGAAAGATTTCTATGTGCCTTATTTCAAACCGACGCCCGATCAGGAATTTAAAACAACGCGCTGGTTATCACTGTTGATTGGTTTCCTGCCGTTGATTTTTGTTCTGTTCGTGCCTGAAGTCTTAAAACTCTCTTTCTTTACACGTGCTATTCGTCTGTCTATCACCGTTGTTGCGGTGATTGCCTTCTACGCGCCGTTCTACAGAAGTACGCGTGGGGCAAATGCGGGCTTGGTGGGCGCCTGTGTGGTGACCTCCATCTGGTATCTGTTAGGCGATCCTTTTGGTATCAACAACATGTATATCGCGCTACTGACACCGGCATTGATTATGGCTATTGACCATATGATCCCAAGTAAAGCCCGGACCCAGGCCGCTGAAGAGGCAAAAAATGCAGCAAGCAAAGGAGAATAAAATGACCGTAACCGTAATTCGTGATGGCCATCTGAAGCCATGGGAAAAAGATGGTCGAGTAATGACGGCAATGTTGCCTTCGTCATGCCCGCAAAACCACGCCGCCAATATTTTGCCACTGCAGGATGGTTCCCTGCTCTGCGTCTGGTTTGGCGGAACACAGGAAGGGATTGCCGATATCTCCGTCTGGTGCTCTCGCTTGCCGGCAGGCGCTGACACCTGGAGCGAAGCCGTCAAACTGTCTGACGATCCCACGCGGTCTGAGCAAAACCCTGTGCTGTTTCTCGCGCCCAATAATGTTCTCTGGCTATTGTGGACGGCGCAGATCTCCGGCAATCAGGATACGGCGATTGTCCGATACCGTCAGTCCAGCGATCTTGGCCAAACCTGGGGCCCGATCGATACGCTGTTAGATAAGCCAGGCACCTTTATCCGTCAGCCCATTACCGTTCTGGATAACGGTAACTGGTTACTGCCCGTGTTCTACTGCCGCACCCAGCCAGGTGAAAAATGGGTAGGTAATGATGATATCAGCGCGGTGAAAATTTCGTCTGATCAGGGCAAAAGCTGGCGAGATGTGGTCGTGCCAGACAGCCTGGGGTGTGTACACATGAATATCACCGCTTTGCAGGATGGTTCGCTGGTTGCCCTTTACCGCAGCCGCTGGGCGGATCATATCTATCTGAGCCGCTCCACCGATGGCGGAGAAACCTGGTCATCGCCCGAGGCCACTGTTTTACCTAACAACAACTCTTCTATTCAGGTGACGACGCTGCACAGCGGCGAGCTGGCGCTGGTATTTAACAATATGAGTGCGGCCGGGGCCACAGAACGTCGTGCCTCTCTATATGATGAGATCGATGACGGTGATGGCAGAAAAGAGCCGGAAACGACGGGCCGTACCGCATTCTGGGGGGCACCGCGCGCGCCCATGACCGTGGCTATTTCAGCGGATGGGGGCAAGACCTGGCCATGGCAGAAAAACCTCGATGAAGGCGATGGATACTGTATGACCAATAACTCTCAGGAAAAACGCAACCGTGAATTTTCCTATCCCAGCATCAAGCAGGATGCTGGGGGGACTTTGCATATCGCTTATACCTATTTTCGTCAGGCAATTAAATACGCGCGCGTCACGCCTGAGTGGGTGAAGGAGTAATCTGATGATTGTTGGAAACCTGAACAACCTGGCCCTGGCAGGATTACCTGAACCCTTACTGGCCCTGCTCCGTTTACCCTCATGCACGTTTGAGGCACTGGCAGCAAAAGATATCGGTAAATGGCAGCCAGAAAATGTTGCGTGGTTTTGTAATATTCAGCAGGCCACTACCGAAGATGCCGCGTTACGGCACACCGAATATCACCATCTTTGGGCGGATATTCAGGTGATGCTGGAAGGCGAAGAGATTATCAACGCCGGTACGCAGTCCGTCGCGAAGACGGATGATGAAGAGAAGAAACCCGATCTGTTCATCACCCGCCCCCGCGAATGGCCCGTGAGCATAACGCTACGCAAAGGGGACTTTGCGGTATTTCTGCCCGGTGAGCCTCATCAGGCGCTGTGCGCGGTCAACGAACCGATGACGGTCCGCAAAGCGGTGTTTAAAGTGCCAAAATCTATGTTAGGAGACTGAGATGTGTCACGCTATCGTCACGGGATACAGTTCCGGTATCGGCCAGGCCATCACCCATCATCTGCTGAATAACGGCTGGAAAGTGACGGGACTTAGCAGAACGCAGGGAGAGATGGCCTCACCGAACCTTAACTGGGTTGCCGTGGATTTAACGGATGCGGAACAGCTTAAGTCGGTTATCAGCACACTCGGTACGCCGGATGCGTTGATACATGCAGCAGGGATGATGGTGGCCGCCCCGTTAGGCGAACTTGATAGCGCTGCCGGCGCGCGCCTGTGGTCGTTGCACGTTCAGGCGGCGGAAGTCCTGGTGAACCACTTTGTGCCGATGATGCAGCCTGGCAGCAGGATTGTCATTATAGGCAGCCGCACGTCGCGAGGTGCCGCTAACCGCTCGCAGTACGCTGCAACCAAAGCGGCGCTGGTTGGCATGGTTCGCTCGTGGGGAATGGAGCTGGCACCGCGTAACATCACCGTTAACGTTGTTGCGCCTGGTGCGACCGAAACCCCCATGCTCACCCGACCTGAACGTACGTCGTCGGCCCCTATGGTTCCGCCGATAGGCCGGCTCATTCAACCAGAGGAAGTCGCCTCGCTAGTGGGTTATCTACTTAGCGAATCCGCCGCAGCCATTACGGGCCAGGAACTGGTTATCTGCGGCGGCGCCTCGCTGAAAGCGTAATGAGAGTTGCATACAAACGTAAACCAGCCTTCACCGGCTGGTTTTTTTTGCGCCATGACCCTACACAGTATTCCAGATGCCAAATGCGCACCCTGAATCAGGTTTTCTGCCCCGTTCACGCGATCTGCAAAGGACTGGCTCCAGCGAGTGTTTAACCCGAAACTGTACCGGTAGGCATTCTCACGCTAGAACTCCTCAGGTTCGCCGGGAAGCGGGTCGGTCAGCTCCATCCCTTTCACCCCCGCATAGGTAATCACCAACTCGGCAGGCGTGTTCAGCGTAAAGCCGCGATGTGCGCTGTTCACCGTTTCATTTAACGCTTCGCCAGCCTGAAAGGTTTGCTGCTCACCCGTTTCTTTATCCTCAACTACAAGCGTACCTGACAGGATAAAACACGCATTCGGCATGGGATGCGTATGCCAGGGTAACGAAGAATGAGCCGGAATGGTCAGGCGCATCACGGTCAGTTCGGGTTCACCCTGCGGATAAGCGTCAATGTGTTGACCGTTCCATGCTTCACTACTTTTTAACACCTGTACGGCAACGATTTTATTATCTGATGATTTATCTGAATGATTCCCTGACATGGTTTCTCCTGACTCGCGTCGGCAATACTGAAATGAATAACGTGTTTAAACGTAGCCTATGATCGTGTTCGACGACGTCAATTACCCTGCCAGCGGTTAAAAACGCCAGGATAGCGCCTGATGACCATGCGGTGAATTTTTAGACAAATCATGCAGTAATGGTTATATCTTATATCGCCGCGTCAGTACGCAAGGCGGATAAATTGTATTAGGCTTTTGACATCTTTTACTGATGGGAATCGCTACTAATGAAAGGTTTATTTACGGCGCTAATCGCCAGTTCCGTATTACTGTTGTCCGCCTGCTCACCTGATAACGATCATAAAGTTAAAGTGGCGATCAACACCGGTCCCGACGAAGCTATCTGGCAGGAAGTTCAGAAAATTGCCAAAGACAAGTATCAGCTGGATGTTGAAGTGCTTAACTTCAACGATTACGTACTGCCAAACGAAGCGCTGAACAATAAAGAAGTTGATGCCAACGCCTTTCAGAGCCTCCCCTATTTGGAAGAACAGTCTAAAGAGCGTGGCTACAAATTTGCCGTTGTCGGTAAAACCTTTGTTTTCCCTATCGCTGCCTATTCTCACAAGATTAAAAACATCAGCGAACTCAAAGATGGCGATACGATTACCCTTTCTAATGAGGCCACAACGCTGGGCCGCAGTCTGTTGCTGTTGCAGGCTCAGGGCTTAATTAAGCTCAAAGACGGCGTGGGCTATTTGCCGACCTCGCTGGATATCATCGAAAACCCTAAGCATCTGAAGCTGGTTGAGGTGGATACGCCGCAGTTAACCCGTACTCTTGACGATCCAAATGTCACGCTTTCAATCATAAATACCAACTTCTCTGCCCAGGCTGGCCTGTCGGCGCGTCGCGATGGGTTGTTTATGGAAAGCGCCTCATCGCCTTACGTCAATGCGTTGGTATCACGTCAGGACAACAAAGACAGCGATAAAATCCAAAAGCTGAAGTCTGCGTTACAGTCTCCGGAAGTCGCGGCCAAAGCAGAAGAAGTTTACAAAGGTGATGCGATCAAAGGCTGGTAAAAGGCTGGCTGAAACAGGCCGCATCGTCAGCGGCCTGTTCCACGCTAGAAGTGAGGCTAAGCCGCCGCACCTTTGAGTTGAGCAGAGAGATGTCCGGCCCACAGGCTGGCAATCCATCTGACACCATTGGCGGTAAAGCGAGCCTGCGAGAAAGCATGCTGATTGTCCGCCGTACCTGAATGCAGTGTAAAGTAACCCGCCTGCAGATGGTAATGCTGGGGCCTTAAGGCTCCCTTGTCACGGAACATAATATTGCGCTCCAGCAGGAACTGGCGAAAATCTGGCTCTTTGGCTTTCAGCATTTTGCACAACTGACGGAAACCCAGAGACGTTTCAACGTTGACAAAGTGGTCAAAAAAAGCGGCTTTTGGTGCCGATTCGGCCAGTTGTTTCTCTGCTGCGCGTCGCTGTTCAAACTGTTCAGCCCAGGCACGAGCGGCTTCAGCAGGGTTCGTAAAATCTGGCAGATGAACACGCTCTTCAAGGGCCTGCCAGCGATCGAGCGCATCGGCCGTAAAACCCGGCGAAAGTCGGGCGACAGCCAGCAGAGAGTCGCGTTTATTCAGGCAGAACTCCTCACGCGTCTGGCCTTCGCGCTCATAGAGATTGACTGAAAGCGGCTGAGAAAGGCGCTGCGCCGTTTCAAGACTTTTAATTAAGCGTTTAACTTCGCCGTGCGTATTGCCGGTCATTTGGGCAATTTCACGGCTTGTCATCGTAATGGCATGATCCATTGCTTTGAAGATTTCTGTCGATATCATCATGGGCTTTACCCCCTAATCATTCCAGACAACACCCAACGGGCAGTGGAATAATTATACAATTACCTGTTTAAATATCCAGTACTATTTTTAAGCTGATACATTAATGGAAAGCGTTACGCAAAAAGCGAGCATTGGCCAGACGGATAAAACACGACAGCGCTCTGGCGGATGATCCGCGCAAGATCGGTGCCGTCCGTAACGGTGGATGGCGGTAAAAGCGGATTAAAGATAAGCACGGATTATTGACATCAGTTTATAATGTCGGCCATAAGCAAGAGACGTCATCCGGCTCCGGCGCTCAGGTAGCCAGGTGATTCAAGAAGTGCTGAGCGAATTTACTGTGCTGCTCATCAGACAGCTTTATTTTTGATTCGGAAGAATGCGATCGTTTTGCGATTTCACGTGCACCGGATGTCACGTTTACTGGAGTAAGTTATGCAACCGTTAAGAGTCGCCTTTATCAAGGCAAACTGGCACAGCGACATTGTTTCTCAAACCCTGGCTGGCTTTAATCAGGAAATGGAAAACAGCGGCACGTCTTACGAAATTAAAACCTGGGACGTGCCTGGTGCCTTTGAAATGCCTTTACTGGCGCAGCGCCTGGCGCAAACAGGTCAGTTTGACGCCATTGTTTGTGCGGCCCTGGTCGTTGATGGCGGCATTTACCGCCACGACTTCGTGGCGCAGGCTGTGGTCAGTGGACTCATGCAGGCTCAGCTGGCTACCAATGTTCCCGTGTTTTCTGTTTCACTGACGCCGCATAATTTTCAGCCTGCCGACGAATTCGTGCGTTTTTATACCGAGCATTTTGTGAAAAAAGGTAAAGAAGCGGCACGCGCCGTTTGTCAGGTTCACGCCATTTCGCTCTAAAACCTGCCCGTCCATGAATGTCATCAGCCGGCACTCCAATGCTGAAGTGTCGCTGAGTCTGCCAGCGTTTCAGGAGACCTTATGGAATCACCACGTCAGCCTTTACCCCCGTTTAACGATGTACAGGATGCGATAAAGAAAGTGCGCCTGGCAGAGGATGCCTGGAACAGCCGGGATCCCGAACGTGTTTCTCTGGCCTATTCTCCCGACAGCGCATGGCGAAATCGCGATAGGTTTATTACGGGCCGGGCCGAAATTGTGGCGTTTTTACGAGACAAATGGCAAAGGGAAGCAGAGTACCGGTTGATCAAAGAGTTGTGGAGTTTTCATTCAAATCGTATCGCCGTGCGCTTTGCCTATGAGTGGCATGACAGCCAGGCAAACTGGTTCCGTTCCTACGGCAATGAGAACTGGGAATTTGATGAGAATGGCTACATGGTGAAACGCCATGCCAGCATTAACGACGTGGCCATTACCGACAGTCAGCGACTGTTTCACTGGCCTCAGGGCCGCCGACCGGACGATCATCCCTCTCTCAGTGAACTGGGGCTATAGGCATTCATTAACAGGCGCTATGGGTGATCCAAATTGCCATCGTGCCTCATGTGTCATCAAAAGCACAACGGCTGTCGTCAAGGGCGAGATTAACGCCATAAAGCACTGAGGTCACGGGCACTACACGGCAGGTCGACGTCAGCAGAGAGATAACCTGCTGCCGTCGTAACGCTATCTGAACGATCGCCAGGCAGTGAAATTCACGACCTGGCGTTAGCAGGACAGATTAGCCCTGTTCCTGCGTCTGTGCTGGCTGGGGTTCGCTCTGTTTAGGTTGTTCAACAAAGGTCGCCTTATTACGAGTCACGGTATAAGCCACTTTTTTAACGTCTTCAGGTGACGTTGTCACTTCAAGGGGATCAATAGTTACCCGCCCCAGGCCAAACAACGTGCGCACATAACCGCCGACTTCATGTTTACCCGCGGGAACATGAAGGATTTTGCTTTCACCATTGGGCAGTTCGCCTGCATCTTTACCATCTACCGTCAGATAAATATGTGAACCGTCATCCGCACGCGTAATCACGTGTGAAACATCGATCTGGGTCTGTCCGGTCGTAAAATCATCCGCTGCCGCAGCGGGGGGATTGGCGGCGGGATGCCGGGCGCATCCGGCTAATGTTGTGGCGACCGCAAGTGCGGTAAAAAGATTACGATAACGCATTATAGCTGTCTTACTCCCTGGCAAATGAACGCATTATTTTAGCCGTTTCACTGAACGATGGAAGCCCGGAAACGCTCGGTATGCTCTTAAAATTGTCAGGAAATGAGGGAAAAAGTAAGCGGCGTTATTTTTTCACAGAACTTCATGCAGGATCTCAGCCTACCTCATGCGAGGTGACAGAATACCGGGCAGTCTGGCGCCGTAGCGCCAGACATTTTTCCGGTTAGCTAAACACCATGCCACCGTCTACCAGTAACGACTGTCCGGTGATGTAATCAGAATCCGGGCCGGCAAGAAAGGCGACACAGGCTGCGACATCTTCGGGTTCTGATAACCGACCAAGCGTGATTCTTTTCGCAAACTCCTGAGTACCATAACCCACGGGTTTGCCTGCCGCTTCGGAAATCTGCCTGTCGATCTCCGCCCACATCGGTGTTTTAACAATACCAGGACAAAAGCCATTTACGGTGATCCCCGCCGGTGCCAGATCCCGTGCGGCAGTTTGTGTCAGGCCCCGAACAGCAAACTTGCTTGAGCTGTAAACTGCCAGCTCGGGATTGCCGACATGCCCGGCCTGAGAACAGGCGTTAATAATTTTTCCGCCATGACCTTCAGACGCGAATGCTTTTATCGCGGCCTGCATGCCCCAGATCACGCCTTTGACATTAACGTCGTAAACCTTGTTGATGACCTCTTCGGTGATTTCATCAATGGGCGTTGAGGGCGCGACACCTGCGTTATTCACAATGACGTTAAAATCACCCAATACGCTGCGCGCTTCTTCAACGGCATGAAATACCTGATCCCGTTTTGTTACATCCACCTTGATGGCCAGCGCACGGCCGCCATCTTTCTTGATCTTTTCCGCAACCTGCGACGCGGTTTCAATATTGTAATCAGCCACGGCCACGGCAAATCCGTCTTTTGCCAGACGTAAGGCTATCGCCTCACCAATGCCCTGACCCGCACCTGTCACAAGCGCAACCCGCATTTTCATCATCGTTTCCTTATTCCGTTGAAATTAAAGTAACTGGCTGAGGTGAAGCTGCCCCATCAGCAAGTGGTTATCGGCGTAATCCACTGGCACTGCCACAACAGCAGGCCCCTGAACATCCATCGCTTTGCGCAGCGTGGGTTCCAGTTCGGAGGCACTGTTCACCGCGAATCCCGCCGCACCGAATGCTTCCGCATAGGCTTTAAAATCAATGGGCCCAAAGTTCACGCCTGAAACACGCTGATATTTTTTCTCTTCCTGCATCGCCACCATGTTGTAAGCATTATCGACCCAGACAATGTGTAAAATGTTGGCGTTGAGCCTGACGGCGGTTTCCAGCTCCATGCTTGACTGCAGGAAGCCGCCATCTCCTGAAACCGAGACGACTTTACGCTGTGGATCGACCAGCCAGGCACCAATCGCCCAGGGCAAGGCCACGCCCATGGTTTGCTGCCCGTTAGAAATCATGATTTGGCGTGCGCGGAAGCTGTAGAGATAGCGGGCAATCCAGATATGGAAGCTGCCCATATCAACGGTGAGGCTGACGTCGCTGTTGATAATGTCCTGCATCGCACGCACGATGCGCAGCGGATGAAGAGCAAACTGATTCAGGCTCGCGCCCTGTAATGCAAGTAACTGCCGCTGCTGCTGACGGTCCTCAAGGATACTGGCAGCCTCCTTGCTGAGCTGTAACGGCTGGCTGACCTTTTGTGCCAGTTTACGCAGCGTGGCGGCGATGTTGCCGACCAGCTCCGCATCTGGCAAATAGCGGTTGTCCGTTTCCGCTGGCACAACGTCAATGTGGATTAAGGTGGCATTCCCGCTGTTCCACATGGCAGGTTCATACTCAACCGGGCTGTAGCCGATGGTAATAATCAGGTCGGCCTGTTGCAGCAGCTTGTCGCCTGCCTGATTGTTGAAAAGTCCCACGCGACCGGCAAAACGGGAAAAGTGCTCCTGGCGAACGGCACCCGCCGCCTGATACGTGCTGGTTACCGGGATATGGCTGCGGTTTAACAGATCGTGAATGGCTTCGCTATTCTCAGGCTGGCTTGCCATCAGGCCCAGCAAGATCACGGGATTTTTTGCGTGGGCGATCTCGCGACTGACCGCATCAATCATCACATCCGGTGCCGCACCCAGCGTGATGCGGCCGTGATGGCTCAGCACCTTACCCGTGACCGGCTGATCAACGATATCCTGTGGCAGGCTGACAAACGCACCGCCGCCGCGACCGTGTTCAGCGTGACGAAACGCGTTTGATACACATTCCGCCAGTGCCGACGAGTCGGTGACTTCAACCGCATATTTTGTCACTGGGCGGAACATGGATACGGTATCAAGACTCTGGTGAACCTGCTTGGCGCTGTCGGAGCGTTTGACCGCGCCCCCAATAGCCACCACCGGGTCGCCCTCACTGGTTGCGGTAGCCATACCGGTCACCAGGTTTGAGCAGCCCGGGCCGGATGTGACCAGCGCCACGCCAGCGTTACCCGTCAGACGGCCTACTGCCGCGGCCATAAAGGCGGCATTCGCTTCATGCCGCACGGGGATCGTCTGAATGGAAGAATCGAGTAGGGAATCAAATACCTTATCAATTTTTGCGCCAGGGATGCCAAACACATGGCTGACGCCTTGCGCTTCAAGTTGCGCGACAACCAGGTCTGCACCGCAGTGCCAGAGTGTCGTATCAGAGAGAGTTTTCATATTTCAGGCCTCGTGATTAGCTTTCGACAGAACGGATGGCATCATCCAGATTTTCCGGCGTCAGGTTGGCATTAAGAAAGTCGGCGTTTTCTGGTAAATCGATCACCAGCTTGCTGATGGCACCAAAAGTCAGCGTGCCCTGCTCCAGCACATAATCCAGGATATGCCCACCGCCGGTTCTGTCGTCTGTGATGAAATGTTCGTGATATCCCGCGACGTTGATACCCTGCATGTACTGCGGCGTGCGGAAGCCAATAAGCTCGCCATGGCGATGCGTGAATTCAAATATGGGCTGATTTCCCAGAACTTCAGGCATCGATCGGTAAGGCCGGCACTGGCACGGAACGGTACGCGTCTGGACGGATGAAAAATGTCCGCTTACACGCAGTGCACAAAACTGGTTGTCGGAGGTGATTTCGCTGTCGATAAGCTGGTGCAGCGCATCGCGCTGAACCGCGCGTTCAAAAACGTGTTTATGCTGGGGTTGAAAAAAGGTCATTACCGCAAATGGCGTTTTCTGGTCAGGATCAGCAGGCCGGGCACTGCCATCGGCGCGCAGCTGATACACATTGCTGTCGAACGCAATGAGTTCACCATCCAGCTGATTGAAGGTTCCCAGACCAAAGTCACCTTTGCGCAGTAAGTCAGCAATCCTGGTTTCACCGTCATAAACACCACTCAGCAGCGCACTCATCAAAGAGGTTTGATACATAACACTTTCTGGCATGTTTTTTCGCAGCTTTTGAACGGTATCTTTTAGTTGATCCTCGCAGGAACAATCAGTTACAAAATTGCTCATCGGATGCCTCGTAGGTTAACTGTTAAGCCGTGTTAACATAATGGTGACCCTGTTTGCGGACAGAATCCAATAGCAAAACCTGTAAACTTTGAGACGTTTTTAATATGGAACTGCGCCATCTACGTTATTTCGTTGCTGTCGCTCAAACGCAGCACTTTACCCGAGCGGCCGAATTGCTTGGCATTTCGCAGCCGCCACTCAGTCAGCAAATTCAGCGACTGGAGCATGAAATCGGTACGCCGCTGTTAAAACGACTGACGCGCGGTGTGGAACTGACGGATGCAGGAAAAACATTTCTGGCGGATGCGATTGAAATCATTCAACTCGCCGATCATGCGCTGGAAAAGGCGAAAGGCGTTGCCCGGGGGATCTCTGGCAAAATGTCGCTAGGCTTTGCCAGTTCGGTAGCATTTGATCCCAACGTCTTTGAGATTATTCGGCGATTTAAAGATCGCTATCCCGCCCTGGAGCTGATGACGCGGGAAGAGAACATGTCATTGCTTATTCAGGATCTCCAGGAGGGATTGCTGGACGCGGCATTTCTTCGTCTTCCCTGCGAAAGCAGTAAATCGTTTAATTTGCGCGTCATTTCTACCGAACGGATGCTGCTGGCTTTGCCTGCTGCGCATCCTCTGCAACAAAAACCCAGCATCGCGCTGAGCGAACTGGTGCAGGAAACCTTAATTATTTTTCCGCGAGACGTTTCACCCAGCCTGTATGAGCTTATTGTCAGTGCCTGTTTGCGCGCGGGTTTCTCCTCATCGTCTTTTCAGCAGGCTCCGCAAATCAGTTCTTCTTTAGGTATGGTCGGCGCAGGTTGCGGTATAGCCCTTATACCGGAATCGATGGTTTGCGTGCAGAATCCGCAGATTTGCTTCCGGGAAATCGCCAACAATACGCTTTTTACCGATGTGGCTTTTGCCTGGCGGCGGAATAATGCGTCTAAAGCGGTTAACCATCTGTTGTCGCTGATTTCAGAAGGTCAGAGCGTAAACTGATGCACTCCTGTTCGCAGCCTTTTTCATCCGCTCACGGCCGTCTTCCTTATTCAGGTTAAAAATTTGGCGGTTGAGTTCCATCCCGTTTTAATAAACGCATGTTGCTGGCACGTCTTATTTTCTGCTCTGCCGTCGGTGATAAAAGCGTGAGATATTGTCCGTTAGCCTCTTCGCATAAGTGAAAGTAACCTTCGCATTACTTATATTTATGCACCCTGGCGGTGCAACAAAGTCAATATCCTTTGAAACAATTCATTAACTTTTTGACTCCCTTCAAAGAACTGATAAATCATAAAATTTTAGTTTTATGCACTAACAATGCCTGATTTATGCACGAAACAGCCGCATCCGGGGCCGATAAGTCGAAATATTATTCACTCTTATTCACCGTTAATCGAAATAGCATGGGGATAATGACCGCCTGGTCGACATCATATTTTCTCTGGTAATGATAAATTATGTCGGCGCGCTTAAGCGCGCGTCATTCCACGGCTCAACACAATAAATAACTTCGATAAGAAAGGTTTTGTATGGATAAGTTATCTTACGCGTCTGACAGTAGTACTTCAGCCTGGTCCACCTACCTACAACAAATCGATCGCGTTGCGCCTTACCTGGGCGACCTTACGCGCTGGATTGATACTTTGCGTCATCCTAAGCGTGCATTAATTGTTGATATTCCTCTGCAAATGGATGACGGCTCCATTCGTCATTTTGAGGGTTATCGTGTTCAGCACAACCTTTCACGCGGTCCGGGTAAAGGCGGGATTCGCTATCATCCCGATGTCGATTTAAATGAGGTCATGGCCCTTTCAGCCTGGATGACCATCAAGTGTGCCGCTGTCAATCTGCCCTACGGCGGGGCAAAAGGTGGGATTCGGGTCGATCCTTTTAAACTGTCTGAAGGCGAACTCGAACGTCTGACGCGCCGCTATACCAGCGAGATCGGTATCATCATTGGACCGCAAAAAGATATCCCGGCCCCCGATGTCGGCACCAATGGCAAAGTGATGGCCTGGATGATGGATACCTACTCCATGAATCTGGGCACCACAGTGACTGGTGTGGTGACAGGTAAACCTATTCACCTTGGCGGCTCCCTCGGCCGTGAAAAAGCGACCGGCCGTGGTGTGTTCGTCACTGGCCGTGAGGTTGCTGGCCGAGCCGGCATCCAGATTGAAGGCGCACGTGTCGCCGTACAGGGATTTGGTAACGTAGGCAGTGAAGCCGCCCGATTGTTTAGTCAGGCGGGCGCGCGCGTTGTGGCGATTCAGGATCACACTGCAACGCTGTTCAACGCTGACGGCATGGATATGGATGCGTTGACACAATGGCAGACTGAAAACAAGCAGATCGCAGGCTTCCCTGGTGCACAAAACATCGAGAAAGAGCGTTTCTGGCATACGGAAATGGATATTCTGATCCCTGCCGCGCTGGAAGGACAAATCACGCGGGAGCGTGCTGAGATCCTGAGCTGTAAGCTGGTGCTCGAAGGCGCTAACGGTCCGACCTATCCGGATGCTGATGATGTTCTGGCAAACCGCGGTGTGATTGTTGTACCCGACGTGATTTGTAACGCCGGAGGTGTGACAGTCAGTTACTTCGAATGGGTGCAGGATATGGCCAGCTTCTTCTGGAGCGAAGACGAAATTAATAAACGCTCAGACAAGATCATGACGGAAGCCATGGTTCACGTATGGGAAAAAGCCAAAGAGAAAGCGTGCTCGTTGCGTACCGCAGCCTATATCGTGGCCTGCGAACGTATCCTGATGGCACGTAAAGATCGCGGTATCTATCCGGGTTAATGACTGAAAACACAACCCGCACCGTGCGGGTTGTGTTTTAGCGGTTTACCGCGCGTTAGCGGAACTGCTCCACCGTTTGCGCCAACTGCTGCGCCTGATCTTCCAGCGAGCTGGCGGCCGCCGACATTTGCTGCACCAGTGCGGCGTTTTGTTGTGTCGTACCGTCCATCTCGTTAACTGCGACAGTGACCTGACCGATACCGCGCGCCTGTTCATCAGAGGCAGAAACGATTTCATCAATGATGCTCTGCACTGACGATACGGCCTGCGTCATCTCATGCATCGTTTTGCCTGCTTCGTTAACCAGTTTCACGCCGCTTTGAACCCGAACGCTCGATTCTTCAATCAGGGCAGCGATATCTTTCACCGCGCCCGCACTTCGCTGCGCAAGATTACGCACCTCAGAGGCCACGACAGCAAAGCCTCGTCCCTGCTCGCCAGCGCGCGCCGCCTCAACCGCAGCGTTAAGGGCCAGAATATTCGTCTGGAAGGCGATGCTGTTGATCATCGTAGTAATGTCACCAATTTTCTTCGAGCTGTCATCAATCTGTGACATCGTCTGCACCACCTGCCCAACCAGCGCTTCGCCCCGGCTGGCGATTGAGGTGGCATTTTCGGTCAGATTCGTGGCCTGTTGAGCATTATCGGCATTCAGGCGAACCGTTGCGCTGATTTGCTCCATGCTGGCTGCAGTCTCCTCCAGCGCAGCCGCCTGCTGTTCGGTACGCGATGCCAGATCGAGGTTACCACTGGCAATCTCGCTAGCCCCTTCTCGCACCGACGCGCTGGCATTTTTGATTTGGCCCACAATAGATTGCAGCTGGCTTTGCATGGTATGCAGCGCATAAAACAGGCTGCTGTTGTCGCCCGGTGCAACGTGAAAGCGGTTACTGAGCTTACCTTCCGCAACCGCCAGCGCTATTCTGGCTGCCTCTGCAGGCTCGCCGCCGAGCGGACGCATGACTTTGCGATTGAACAAGAGCCCCAGCACCGCGCCGACTAACAGTATGCTTACCAGCATTAGTCCGATAGCCCAGTAAAGTTGGCGATTCGCCGCAGCCATCACCTGGCTGACCGGTGCGACAATCCCAACGTACCAGGGCTTATCGCTATTGCCTACCGTGACCGGATACCAGGTATACATGGCTTTTTCGCCCAGCACCGGGTCGTCATGTTCCACAATTTGCTGGGTGAAATTGTCTTTTTCCCCCTTCCACGCTTTGCCCGCCTCATCTTTATCTGGCGAGGAAACGACTTTGCCTGTGTTAGAGAGCAACAGGGCATAACCGGTGTCCTGCCAGGGTTTTATCTGGTTAACTTTCTTTTGTAGTGAGGCAAGGGAGATATCGGAAGTCACCACGCCGTAAAGTTTACCCTGATCGATAATGGGTGAGGCTACAGAGGTCAATAACGTTGGTATACCATTGTAGGCATAACTGTAGGGCTCAATCAGCGTATCTTTTCTTGTCTGCTGGGGAACCAGATAATAATCACCCTGACCCGGCGTTAAAAAGGACAGTAACGGATGCATGGCGTAATTACCGGCCTGATCGCGGTCAACAAACCAGGCATAACGGCCCTGTGGCGGCTGTCCGCTCTGACCTGCAAATTCAGCATCACGACCATCAAACGCGTTGGGTTCAAAAATCACAGACATCGAGAGATAATCAGGATTGGCTCTGAGTGAATATTCCATGATTCTGTCAGCGACTTTACGATCGTTAATGCCCGCTTTGGGTAGAGCAATCAGACTTTGGCCTAAGCTGTGCGCCATATTAAGGGCATAACTCAGCTCTTGTTGAATTTGCAGCCCGCGACTTTGAGCGATCTGCTGCAGATAATGTTCGGCCAGCGTTTTTTGTTCTTTTGCCGACTGCCAGCTCAGAACACCAATCGTCACGGTAAACCCAAGCGTAATCGTCAGGCCGCCCGCAAGAAGCATCTGCGTGCGGGTACTCATGGTTTTTTTAATGGGTTGAGTGGTCATATTGATTCCCCTGGAATACACCGGCTAAATTAACCACCCTGTCAGATACAATCTTTCATGTCCCTGGAATAACTATCGGCGCGCCAGAATTTAACTTTAATAAGATGAATCAAAGCCAGAATCGGCTCACATTATCCGTTGCGGGCAAAAAGAGGATTTATGATTTCGAAAGACAACGCAGAACATTATGTTTGGGGAAATAACTGTGATGGTTGGCATCTGCTGAAACGCCAGGATTTAAGCATTATTCATGAACATATGCCGCCTGCGACTGCTGAAACCCGACACTTTCACGTTCAGTCTCGCCAGTTCTTTTTCGTTTTAGAGGGAGAGCTGACGATGGAAATTGAGGGCATTGTGCATCTCCTGCAGGCGCAGCAAGGCATTGAGATCTCACCGGGTGCGAAACATCAGGCACGTAACGACGGAAGTGACAGTGTCACTTTTTTAGTTATTTCCCATCCGACGACCCGAGGCGATCGGACCGATCTGACCTGAACATGGCCATAATAATACGCAGAAATCCGTTACTGATCTGAATAGTATTGATATGAAACAATATATAGACGGGGATTCAATGGCAGTCTGTGCCCTCTTCTAACCAGGCATAACTGAACCGGGAACCCATTCATGCTAAACAAATCAGGCTGGTTGCATGGTTATGTACTTTGCATGACGTGCATGGCCAGATACCTTCATCACTATGCTTTTGCCGTGACGCATTTGATTCGCTGAGAAGGATCAAAAGACCCACGCTGAGTCGGTCATTGACGGATAAAAGACAGGAAACGAGAGTGGTTATGCCGGAAGCAGGCTTCCGGCATAAACCGGTCAGGCGGCTTTGACGGCGCGGACTTTCTTGTCACTTTGCGGCGCATGATCAGCATCCGTCGCTTCAGGGGCGCTACCGCCTGAGGTTGACTGAGGCAGTTTACTGGTGCGAAGAATGTGCTGCACGGCGTCTTTTTGTTCTGCCAGCAACAGGCCGAGTGTTTCAGCCTGAGATTCACCCATCTCCGCCTGATGAGTCAGCAACCAGTCGGTGAACGCTTCCGCCATATCCAGCATTTTGTCGTAGGCATCAGCCTCTTTTTTGTTGGCAAATGTCATCTTCTCTTCACCTTTTCTGACCACTACAAATTTTGTCTCAACAGCCATAGTTTTGCCCTCAGATACTGTGTATTTATACAGCATACCACAGTAATCCGCATTTTCCAGAGAAGAATCACCACGCCCGATAAACCTGACATGCGGTTCAGATTTTACAACGACGTGGTCAGCCCCGCCCCGCGCATCACGCCAGAAGCGCTTGCATAAAATCGGCCAGGGCTTTTCGAGGATCGTCTTCTTCAGAGACGATCATTTCAATGCCCCACTGACCCAGCACTTCTTTTGCCACCGGGTTATTGCGGTTAGTGAAAAGGTACGACTTGGGGCGCGCAGTGGCCAGGCCCGTGCGCCCCCACATTTTGGTCAGGCGATAAAACAGCAGACGAATATTAAAGTCACTGATGCTGTAGCCCACGAACAACACCGAATTCCCCATGACATCATGGGTCAGTTTGATATCCAGCGGCGAATCAAAATAGAGGCGCTCAAAGTAACTGCTTTCATCTAAAACGATGGAGGTATCATCATCAAAGTCGCCGTGCAGTTTAATGATGTGGCGCTTGTCTTCAGTTAATGACACCAGATCGGCCGCATTCGCGACTTTTGAGTAAGGCACACCGTGCGCCTCATGTGCCGCTTCCAGCCAGCGGTCATAATTGGTGGTATAGATACGCGAAAAGTTGCCCTGCGTGATCATGGTGTGAATTTCAGAGCTACGAACATCAATATCCGGTCGATGCCATTCGCGATCCATCCAGCTTCTCAACGGCCCTAGCGATCCTTTTTTTTGCTTATAGTATTCGGCCAGGGAAAGGTGCGTACCATAGGTATTAAAAATTTTGGGATCGTACCCCAGCTCGTTGGCCAGATGGGCAATGAGCTCATGCCATTCTGGCAGGCCAAGATTGCGGGACAGGCCTGCACCGGCAAAGAGTATCAGCTTACCGGAGTCATAAGCCCGCTTCAGTTCAGGTTTCATGCCACGCCTCGTGCTGTTTTTAAGAAGGACGCGAAGCGGTCCAGTGCAATGCGACGGTTTGAGATTTCATTTTTCTTGTCGCCCATCTCAGCGAAGGTTTGATCGTAGCCTTCAGGAATAAACACGCAGTCCCACTGAAAACCACGCGGGCCCGCCGGTTTTGAGGCAATAGTGCCACGTAATTCGCCGTAAAACTGATACATTTTGCGCCCGTCACAATAGCCCAGTACGGTTTTGGCCGTGACGCCCTGGCTATCGAGGCCATTAACGAGGGAGGCAAAACGATCGGCATCCAGCCGGTTCCAAAATATGCGCGTCAGCCCCGCAGGCAGGCCATTCAGCCCATCGAGATAAAGTCCGGTATGCTCAACGAAGAGAGGACGCCCAATAATTGAGAAGGCTTTTGTGAGTTTGTCCCGCACCAAATCCAGCTCATTCTCTGTTTGAATTTCTTCAATACGACGAGCGATCGGCAAGACTTCGACGCCCACTGGCTCCAGGATTTCACGCACCTCCGCCAGTTTTTGCTCATTAGCCGAAAGGAATCTGATTTTCATACTTCTTCCAGGTGAATTAGTTTGCCTCAGACAGCGCTATCATAGCGGCAGAATGGAGGATTAACGCTGGTCAGTGTAGCGCAAATCCCTGACTTTCTGGCCTGGCAATTACGTCAAAACGTGATGGATCAGCGATTTGCGCCGGGCCGAAGGGGAAAAAGCAGGGGAAGCAAGCGCCCCGGGTGAGGCGCTCACTGGTGAAAGTCCGCGTCTTCAGAAACGGTAGCTGGCAGTCACAGAGACGTTGCGGGGTTCACCGTAAACGATGTCCCCCGCAACATTCGTGTCATAGGTTTTATCAAAGAGATTATTAATATTGCCCTGAACAGCAAAATTTTTCGTCACCTGGTAGCGGCTAAATAAATTGACTAACGCATAGCTGCCCTGCTCAGCACGCCACGTTCCGTTTCCTTCCGGTGCCGAATTATCGCTCCAGACGTGCGTTTGCCATTTCACTCCGCCACCCACAGTCAGATCAGGGAACATGGGTAAACGGTAGCGCGTAAAGACGTTTAACTGCGTTCGCGGTAAGTCGGGTTTTACCGCCGTGCCATCACGCTGTTCGGCAATATAACGCGTGCCTCCCAGGGTCATCTGCCAGTTATCTGTGATTGCGCCGTTAATTTCGAATTCAATTCCTCGGCTTACCGTACCATTTTTGCCTTCATACGCTGACTCGGTGGTACCCGGAATAATGCGACCGGTGGTCTGTGCCACATTATCCAGCTCAGCCCGAAAGACCGAGAGTGACGTGGTCAAGCGGCTGTCGAACCAGTCAGATTTAACGCCGGCTTCGTAGTTCTTACCAATAACCGGCGCCAGATAGGCACCTGAGAGATCACGATATGACTGCGGTTGAAACACGGAAGTATAGCTGGCGTACATTGACCAGTTCTCATCAATGTCATAAATCAGACCCGCATAAGGCGTGATGTTATTTTTTTCCATATCGTTGGTCAGCGTATTTTTGCTCCAACGGGTGTAACGTGCGCCCAGTATCAGATTTAACGGATCCGCCAGTGAAATACGGGTGGCAAGGTAGCCCGAGCTTTGTCGGGTAATATCCTGCTGGGACAGGGTGCGCGCCGCCCAATCCGTTTCCGGGAACTGGCCGTCAAAAAGGTTAAAATTCCCCAATTCTTCTGGCGAGATATTCGCAAAAGTACCGTAGTAAGTGTTTTTTTGTTTGCTGTAGCTAACACCGACCATTAATTCATGGGTGCGCCCGAAGAGTTGATAAGGCCCACTGGCAAAGGTATCCACAGCATCGACTTGACGTTTGGCTGCATTATATCCCGTACCCGCAACGACAGGATAATCCGCATAGGGAGAAACGCCTGCACCCGTATTTTTGTCAAAATAGCCGGCGATATACATCATTTTGCTGTTAAGCGTTGACCGATCATGGGTGCCGTTAAGGGTCCATTGCCATCCACTTGCAAAAGTGTGTTTGAGCCGGGCAAAGAGTTTTCTGCTCTCTTTATCGTTATAAGTCCAGTCAGGGGCGGTATTAAAGCCGCGACGAAAATGGGTTTTACTACCGTCTGTGTACCAACGCGGTAAACCGCCCCACATTGGGCTGTCAGTATTCAGCTGCTGAAATTCATAGCCTGCAGATAATGTGGTGGCGTCATTGAGATCGGCATCAATCACCCCATAAACAAATTTCTTTTCAGCACCATAACGCTCAATAAAGCTATTATTATCCTGATAACCCGCAATCACTCTGCCTCGAACATTTCCTGCAGCATTCAACGGGGACTGCACATCCATAACGTAACGCTGTTTATTCCAGCTGCCATAGCTGGCGGATATCTCGCCTTCTGACTGATGACTGTCGGCATGTTTACGTACCATGTTAACGGCAGCGGAAGGATTACCGGCACCGGTCAATAACCCGTTTGCACCCCTGACCACTTCAATGCGTTCATATAATGCGCTATCCGTCTGTGCATCACCCAAATTCCAGCGTTCTTCGAATACAGTAGGAATACCGTCAATCAGGTAATTGTCGATTAAAAACCCGCGAGAATAATAGGTCTTACGATCCATATCCGCTGTGCTCGTCTGAATAGCCGTGGTGTTGTCGAGAACATCATTTAACGACTGTAGCTGTTGGTCTTTCATGCGCTGCGCGCTGATGATGCTTACAGACTGAGGAATATCGCGCACGGTCGAAAGTAACTTATTGCCCGCGCGGGTAACAGGTACGCTGTAGTCCGAGGAAGTATTTTCGGAAACCGGCTGTTCAGCCGCAGTAACGATAAGCGTCGGGTTGCTCGTATTCACATCCGATGGCGTCTCTGCAAACGCATTATGTGAAGATACGCCTGCCACAAGGGTTGCCAAAAGTGATAAGCGTGAGGGAACCAGAGGAAAAGTGGCCTTCACGCGATCCCTGTTCAGGAGGGGGATATTCAGAAACATTCTAACGCCTCGTTTTCTTTTTTTTAGCTGCCACTGCCCTGCATCAGTCCCAGTTAACTACCGTGCGGGCTGGCCATCAGGAATAAGGACAAAAACAATAACATGTAAAAACAAATGAGAAATATACTCATTTAGATTATCATTGCAAGTTATTGTTAACATTTATCTTTAAAAGCGTCAGAAAAGCCGATGTGTGTATTCTGTTGATAATGCAGATGTTTTAGCGCAAGTCGGGCACAGTACTTCTGAACCCGAGCGCGTGACGTAACGCTGAAATTAGCTGGCCTGGATATTTTTGAGCCATCCGTTTTACCCCTGTGTGAACAGAATTATTTCTCACTCTCGCTTATGTCTTTTTTCCTTATATATAATGCGGTCATTATCTGAGACAGGTGGACTGCAGGTTTAAACAATATGGAAAAAATGGGTAAAGGCTGTTATTGACAACGGTGATGTGAACGTTATTGCCCTTATTGACGCTTCGCTTATGTTCAGATAATACAGACTTATGGCCGTTGGGTTGACAGAGAAAACGTTCAGCTTGGCATGAAGCCTGGCACAGGTTACAGGTTGCTTTATCGGGTTTGTGTAATTGCGAAATCCGGAATGCTATTTTTCTCAGATCGGGTAAAGCCGTTTCTCATCTTTGCAAAGCAGCCAACAGCTGCAACGGTCGGGTTATGGAAGGTTCGAGGGATGTCTGGCATCAAAATCAGGATTTACATATAACAAAACGTTATCCTCAATAGCGGTTTTTTTAGTAAGGCATTTCGTCCGCTCAGACCAGTTTTTATTTAAGAGTGGCTATTATTAACTATACGTTATCATTTCTCTCTGACGAGACAAATCACATCATTCCAGGTTTACAACGTGACGACAAATCAAGATAGCCAGGTATTAGGTTTTGATTTTCATTGATTTTTTAACTTAAAAAAGAGATTCTATAATTCATGTTGTGTAGAACCTGCTCGCCTTTCATTGGCATGAGGCGGTTTAAATATGTTTAAAACATCAATGTATTCCTAAACTTTATGCCGTTTCTCAGGTTCTGAAAGTCAGTAATAATCTTTACAGTAACAAATTTGTACATTTCGGCCTGAAGAGATATTTCCTTCTGGGAATATTTTTCGTAGAATGGCTCTGTTTAAAATATTCGCTGTAATTTAAGGATTAATCAATGGATGCGCTCAAAGCATTAAATAACCTTCGTATTTTACGTGCACAAGCCCGGGAAATTGAGCTTGATGTGTTAAATGAGATGCTCGAAAAGCTTTCTGTCGTTGTCGCTGAACGCCGTGAAGAAGAAGAAGCTGAGCAAGCCCTGCTGCGTGAAAAAGCAGACAAGCTGGCTAAATATAAAGAAATGCTGATGAATGACGGCATCGATATTTCTGAGCTGATGGATTTACCTACAGAAACTAAAACAAAAGCTAAACGTGCTCCGCGCCCGGCTAAATATCAATATACCGACGAAAACGGTGAAAAGAAATCATGGACAGGTCAGGGCCGTACACCATCGCCTATTAAAAAGGCCCTGGATGCAGGCGGTTCTCTCGATGACTTCCTGATCTGACATAATTAAGCGGTGTTGATGAGGACACCGCTTTTTTATTGGAAACAGCCTGACTGTCCCGTTAAAGGCTCATGACCATGACAGAGGAACTGTCTAATTTCAGCCTTTCGCCTTCATAACGATGATGTAGAAAATGGTAACTATCACTGTTGATAATTACCTGTAATGATTCCGAATACTTTTCCAGTGCAGCGCGCATCTGCACGACATAGTCGTGCGTATCGTAAACACGATCTATCCCTTCTAATGCATGATTCATGATTTTTCTTGCCACGTCGTTGGGCGTGTCCAGTGCAGATAACTTTGAGCGTGCCGTTCGCCGCAGGTCACGTGGTGTAAAATGTTCCAGTCCCAGGCCGCGCGGTGCGCGTAACATGCGTCGCAGAGCCTGATTAAGCGCACCTTTTGACAGCGGTTGCATCACATCGCGCGGTGCCGGTACCAGCCAGGGCGAAGCAGGATCGCTGGCCTTTAACAATGACTCGATACACAGGCGCATCAGGGAAGAGACCGGCAACGTATGTTCACGCTGCGATTTGTTCCGCGTACCTTGTTTCCACAGCCCTGACTGTAAATTAAATTCTGCTTTACGAGCCTGAACGATCTCGTCTGGTCGTCGCGCGCTCACCAGGCAAAGCCGCAGTGCCCAACGGGCCTGTTCAGAGAGTGCCCAGTTGTCCAGCCCATGCCAGAACACCCAAATCTCAGCATCCGACAACTGTCGACTGCGCGGTGAGGCCGCACGGCCTGCAATGTCACGTTTTTTCATTGAAGCAACAGGGGAATGCTCAAGATAACCCTGCATTTCTGCCCAGGATAAAAACTGTTTTGTCAACGCGAACACGCGCCGCGCCTCTCCCTTTTTACCCTCTGAAATCAGTATGTTATATAGTCTGTTTAGTCGTAATCGCGTCAGATTCTTCAGCGGGAGTGAGCCAATATTCGGTAAGACATGCCGGAGAAGGGAGGAAATCGCGATTTCAGGACGGCGACGCGTAACGAGTAATGACAGCTTTACCCAGACCTTAATGACCTGCTCGACCGTGCCCTCGTCACCAAAATTATCGACTTCAGACAGCGAAGCCTTTCTGATCTGCTCCAGCCATACCATGACGTGATGGCCGACATGCGGCGACCTTGTATTTATGCTGATTTCAGCCACTGCCCTTCCCAGATAATAAAGCCGTATTGCAGATTCTACCTTTCTGCCGACTGTGACTCCAGACCTGTTAAGTCTGGAGTCACAAAGACGTCGCTACGCTGATTCTGAAAAGGAATCAAGGCAAAGATGCAAAACGGCAATGACTGGGTTAACGCCTCGACGCTACGCAGAGAAGCTGCCCTTCCCCGTAACATTCGCCAGGAGAGACGTTTTTCTTCAAATCGGCATTGCCGTCGGGATTTTCAGAGGGGAATGAGGTGTTCACTGCCCGGCACTTAACACGCCGAAGGATGTGGGCGGGCTTTACGCGGCGCTGTGCAGCAAGCGCAACATGGCGTTGCCCCGTCATCGCTGACGAGACAACAGGAAACACGTTAATGACGGGGCGGGCGCGCTAAGCGGAGGTTTTCACCATAGCGTACATCTGCTCAGATTAAGATTGCGAGACTGGAGAGGATTCTTCGACAAATACAGCGTGCGTTTGCGTGGCAGCATCCATCTGGCTAACGGCAATACTGACCTGAAAAATGTCCTGCCTGTATTGATAAGGACAGCGAAATATTATCCATGGCATCGGCCAGCTCACCGGCCATACCGACAATTTTCAGAATACGTTTTCCGGTGCCGGTTGCCACGATGGGCTTATTCATCACATCCCTCCTGAACGAAGAGGAATACGTTATCTCCCTGCACAGATCCGCAATTGTGTTAACCTGGCAATACAATCACGTTTTTTATTGTGCGCAGAGATATCGGGATAAAACGTCAGCTTTTACTGAAGGTGTAGTTAAACACTTTGCCATTTTTTGTCTGTACCGTAAGCGTTTCACCTGCCGAGGTAGCCAGCGCTCTGGCTTTACTGTATTTCCACATCAGTAACTGTTGTCCGTTGGGATACGGGGATTCCGTATCAGGCGGGCCAAACATCGCGATCAGATCCGCTCGGGTTGTCAGGCCTGGCCTGATTTTCTGAACGGTTGCTGTATCAACATTGCGACCCACTGAGCTGGAGCATGCGGCTAGCGCAAAGATCAGGCCTGTGACGAAGAGTGCTCTCATAAGGTTAATCCCGGTGGTTAAGTGCAACGTGGACACGCGTAATCCTTTTATGATGCCGTTTTAAGGCGTAAAGCCCCGGATAAAATACCACCGCCTGCGTTAAACCTCCCGCACATTACCGCCACTCTGCACAATCCACACCGCGTCTTGTCAACGGACATCCGCAACCGGGCCTGTAACTGAAGCAGGAGCAACAATCAGACAAAAACAAATCTCTGTCTGATTGTACCCAATCCATGAATTGCAGACCTTAGCGCGATGGCCAGGACGGAACAGGCGTGATGCGTCAATATCGCAGATTTTCAACAGTAGATTATGGTTCATGATCTGCGAAGTAACATGAAAAGTTAACCTGGGTAATACCGCATAGGTTTATGAAGTTTAACCCGGTCAGAGAATGGTGTTTGACTTTGCTGATCGGTCACATCAAAGACTAACTCTGCCCGGCACGCCAATAAAGGGCGCGGGATCAGAACAGATTAAATACGCACTCAGACTGTGTCATTAAGTTAGAAATTCATCGCGCTACCGGAAGAATGGCGCTCTAGGCATTTTATGACCGGTTAATTCAGCTTTCACTGTCACCCCAAAAAGCGTAACCTATATATAAAACGTATACATTCCATATAGGCTTCGCATGGGCATTGTTAAAATATCCGATCTGATGCATGAAAACTTACGCATCGCCAGCCAGGCGATGAGCCGCTCAATAAATGCGCAGGCTGAGCACTGGTTAAAACTGGGCATGTTGGCCGAGCTGTATCCCCAGCTGACACAACACGAGCTTGCTCAAACATTAATCCGCATCGAAATGAACGGCGGTGCCGATATTCGCCAGGTACTACATCATGCCGATTTAACCCCACAAGGAGAAGTGTAATGGGGAACGTTAAGATCCATTCTGCAGAAGAGATTGAAAAAGCCCGTGCTGCCGGGCACGCTGCCGCCCAGGTGCTGGCGATGATCACCCCTCATGTACGCCCGGGGATCACGACAGAGCAACTGGACGATATCTGTCATGATTTTATTGTCAATGAACTCAACGTTACGCCCGCCAATATCGGTTATCACGGTTACACCCGTACCACCTGTACTTCCGTTAACCATGTTGTTTGCCACGGGATCCCGGCGGCCAAAACATTAAAAGAAGGTGATATTGTGAATATCGATGTCGCCATTATTAAAGATGGCTGGTATGGCGATACCAGCCGAATGTATTTTGTGGGGACGCCATCCGTGCGTGCAAAACGGCTGGTGGATATTACCTATCAGTCCATGGTTGCAGGCATTAAAACGGTTCGCCCGGGCGCGACACTGGGCGATATTGGCGCCGCTATTCAGCGCCTTGCTGAGAGCGCGGATTTTTCCGTGGTCAGGGAATATTGCGGTCATGGCGTCGGCGAGATTTATCATACCGAACCTCAAATTCTTCACTACGGCACGCCGGGCGAAGGAATGCCTTTACAGGCAGGGATGATTTTTACCATCGAACCCATGATCAATGCTGGAAAAGCAGGGACCAGTGTGCTTTCTGATGGCTGGACGGTGGTTACAAAAGATCGCTCGCTGTCTGCCCAGTGGGAGCATACCGTCGCCGTCACCGAGACGGGCTTTGACCTGCTCACGCCCTGGCCTGAAGGCACTGGCGACTATCCGGCTATCTGATACTTATGCCGCCTCAGAGGAGGCGGCATTGATGACGGTCTGGTGATGCACTACGGATGGACGTTACCGAACCCCGCGATGCGTTGTTCCGCTGGGGATCAGGCCCGCCATAATTTCAGGCCATTCCGCCCTGATCGTTTCACTTCATATAACGCTTTATCAGCGCGCCGCAGCCACTCATGTATTGAGTCGGCTTTATCAGCACTGGCAATGCCAATACTGACGGAACACCTGAACGTTACAGAAGCAGGCAGGCGTAATTGCCCAATATTTCTTTGAAGCGATTCGGCCAGTCTGATGATGTCAACGTCATTCGAATCACGGATGATAACGCCAAGTTCATCTCCGCCAAACCGTGCCGGAATGTCTTTCATACCTACGCTGTCACGTAACAGGCCGGAAATTTCAGCCAGCAAAAAATCCCCGGCTTCGTGACCGAACGTATCGTTAACGTTTTTAAAATGGTCGACATCTATCAGTATCAGATACGCTCTGGTGTCACCCCGCAAGGTGCGCAAAAGCTCGCTTTCAAGCCGGCGTTCGAACAAACGACGATTAGGGATTTCCAGACCGGGATCCATCAGCGCAATTCTCTCCAGCTCACGGTTCTTCTGACGCAGGCTCAACGTCAAATTGTGTGATACAACGCTGAGTGCCAACATATAGAATGTGGCCAGTGGAAGGGTAAGCCACGCTGTGCGCGTACTAAACTCCATCAAAACCGGCGCGCCTTCAATCGTCCATACCAGGATAAAGGCAAACAGAAATGCCTGCGCTGCAGAGAGCAGCTGAGGCCAGCCTCCTGCGGCGTAACGGTCGGCCATCAAAACCGCGATGATGACAAAGGACGGCATAGGACTCACGGCCATCAGCGCAATCCAGATACCGCCAAATGCGGCATCCAGCGTTAAATTTGAACGCTCCCGCGCGGTGGAGTCTCGTGATTTTACGGCAAGGCGGTATGCCAGATAAGGCCAGATAAGAACGTTGCTAATCAGTAATACCAATATCGCTGGTTCTTTCCCCAGTTCCAGGAGAACGGATGCAATCGGCAAAAAACATAAAAGCGTGCCAAGCTGGCGCATGGCAAACATGCGACGGACAAATCGCGTGGATCGCATTTTAAGATGGTGATCATCAGGTGAGTAATAGGTCATTCGCACGCGTAATTGACAATATATTTAGCGCAGTTTATCCACAAAAAACGCCCTGCGCTTTAATTTTTAAGACTTTTACCCTTTATTTTTTATTGCCGTTATGATGACTTATGCCGATGACTTGCCCGGGTCCACATGGCCCAACGATCCATGTTATATCGTCAGGCCTTAGCGCGACTGGGCGTTACTTTATCTTCTGCGGCCTTTAGCCACTGAGGCGGACCAGTTGAAATCGCCGACTTCGCTGGCGGTTAGCGAAGAGGGTTTCTTTTTCCTGAGCGGTTTTTTACTTTCTTTTTCTGCTTTTAACTTTTCATTAAGAAGTTTATCGGCCATGACCTGCTGACGAGCTTCGCTGTTTAACTCTTTCTCTTTTTTTGCATCAGGTTCTTTGCCGGTGCGTTGACGGTGCTTCTGCATCAGGTTTTGAAGAACTTCATTAACGGCGAGTCGCTCTTCATCACTGAACTGATCGATGGAAATCATTTTCTTGTCATTCATAATCGCTTTCCTCGTGGTGAGTTCATAAGCAGTGTACATCATGCCGTGCTCGCAAAGCGCATTACCTGCGAGTTAAGTGGCTCAGTCTGACAAGGTTAATCACGTGAAGCAGGTATCATTTCCCTTCAGGCAGACTAAAATAAGCGGAAATTTCAACGAGAATCGACGTCATGAAAATTCCCCTGCACAACGACCACAAACCTTTTATCACTGCCCTGCTGGATGAAACGGTAGAGGCGATTGAAATGCACTCACCTCAGGCTGAACATATCGAACGCGCCTTTACCGTCGCCCTCCAGCAACAGAACCGCGAAGCAGAGGCGGACTGGAAGCGCACGATAACCTTTTTGGCGCTATTCGTTTTTCTGTATGCCGCACTGGGTGCCTCATTAACGCTGGACCTGAGCCCGGCTGGCGCAAGCCACAAAAGCATTGAGTATGCTCTGGAGGCTGTTCCGGTACTGATTGCCTTTTCAGGCTTTTTTATCTCCGTACTGTATCTGTTTATTGTTCGCGCAGGTTCACGCCAACGCCGTAACTGGCAAAAAACGATTTTGATGCTGGAAAAATACACCCTCGGGAACCTGTTTAAACTGACGCACCAACAAGGCGCCGGCACCAGCAACTATTCACTCTCATCGATTATGCTTGCCCTTTCCCTGTTCATTTGCCTGACCTGGTTGATTATCTATAACTATCTGACCTTCACCACCAGCGGCGTATTCGGTAGCGTGATTTCGTTATTTATTAGCACGATGGTTTACGTCATTCTGGATATTCAACTCCTCAAGCCCTGGCTGTCCGTTGCTGAAGCGGAGCCGTCAGGCGCTGAGGATGAGAAGAAAGCGGATAAATAATGCCTGCCCGCCCGGCCTGGACCGGGCTTTCCGTGATTTTCTTGCCCAGACAAAGACGACGTCGATCTAACCGAACGGTGTTAAGAAAATCATTTAAAGTATGTTGTAACTATTACCATTAACCTGTCTTTGCATGCGGTTTCTTTGCGCGGCACTGACATCCCCTGCCAGCACCTTATACAGTCCGAAAAGATCAGAAGCAGGCAAAATAAGTGACATCGTCACGTTAAGTTTGTTTTTGAAGAGGCTCCCCTTCCGCGCTCATGATTGAAAAGCCGCCATTGCGGCGTTAATCAAAAGGGAATTCGCGCGCCAGCACTCTGGCAATGACGTTTAGCGCCCCTTCATCCTGATTGCTTTCCGTTTTAAACCGCGCAACGGCTGAAACCGACTCAACAGCATTGGCCATTGCAAAACTGAAACAGGCCTGGCGCAACATTTCGATATCGTTTGCACTGTCGCCGATGGCCACCACCTCACAATCGCTGATGCCCCATTTTTGTTGCAGCAAAGCAATACCATGTGCCTTGTGACAGCCTGGAATAATCAGGTCAATAAAGCCATAGCCGCTCGATACGGGGTGCATAATATGATCGATTTCACCGAGCTGGTTATGCAGACGATCCATCAGGCTGTCTATGCCTTCGTTGGCCAGGTTAAGCGAAAACTTAAAAATGGTGTCATCGATATCATAAAGATTATCGCGCTTTTCAAGTCGGTAATAATGATTGTTAAGCATCTGAATAACGCTGTCTGGCATTGAAGAATGGACATAAGCGCCTTTGCGTCCACAAACGACAGTGCTGATATCCGGCTCTTTTGCCAGGATATCCAACACGCGGTGCACGCTTTCCTTTGCCAGCTCACCACAAAAAATTTCATCATCGCCTTCTGATACCCACGCACCATTTTCGGCAACAAACGCAATGTCGTTTTTGATGTCAGGAAAGTAGCGCTGTAGCTGATAATATTGATTGCCACTGGCGACAACAAAGTGAATACCTTTTTGCTTTAGCAGGGCGTACTGGCGTGAAAAGCGCTGGACGTTGTACTGCTTGTTTTCGTCCAGAAACGTCCCATCCATATCCACTGCAATCATCCTTACTGCCATTGTCATCCCCCTTTTTCCCGGCCTGAACAGGCTCACTCATTTTTAAGCTTACTCGTTGAAGGGGATAATGAGAATTCCAGTCATCAAAAATCCTTCTGTTCGCTCACATTGTGCGCCAGTTCCGGTTTTCACCAACAGCAATCTGTTAAACATAGTGCTGACTTTCGAATGAAATGAAATAAACCTTCATATGTAAAATGAAAACACTGTTAAGGGCGCAGTCATGAATGTAAAGCTTCAGCACACAGCGTTACCCACGGATATTTCAGCCGCCATCCGCCAGTTTAAACAGCAGATACGTCAGCAGATTGGCGATGTTGAAGGCTTATTCAGGCAGGTTTGCCAGAGAACCGAGCAGGCGATAAGCGACGCAAAAGCGGAAGAGCGGCTAAACGGCAGCGCCTGGCCGGTTATTTCACCCGAGGAGATCACCCAAGGGCTGACGCCTGAAACCCGAGAAAGCATCAAGCGCCGTGGCTGTGTGGTGGTTAAGCAGCATTTCCCTCGGGAACAGGCGCTGGCATGGGATACCTCCATGCTGCGTTACCTGGACGAAAATCAGTTTGATGCACAGTACCGCGGCCCGGGCGATAATTTCTTCGGCAGCCTGGAAGCATCCCGCCCTGAAATCTATCCCATTTACTGGTCTCACGCACAAATGGAGGCGCGCCAGAGTCCTGAAATGGCCCAGGTGCAGTCATGTTTAAATCGCCTGTGGACGTTTGAATCCGGGGGCCAGCAATGGTTCGATCCGGACGTGAATCTTATCTATCCGGATCGCATTCGTCGGCGACCGCCAGGAACGACCTCGAAAGGGTTGGGCGCACACACTGACTCCGGCGCGCTGGAACGCTGGCTGTTGCCCGCTTACCAACGCGTTTTTCGATCGATTTTCGACGGCAATCTTGAGCATTACGACCCGTGGCATGCTGCACATCGCAGCGAAGTGGATGAGTTCGATGTTCCTGATACCACAAAATGCTCGGCTTTCCGGACGTTTCAGGGCTGGACGGCGCTGTCCGATATGATGCCGGGTCAGGGCTTACTGCACGTGGTTCCCGTACCGGAGGCCATTGCATATGTGCTGCTGCGCCCATTGTTATCGGATGTCGCTGACGATGAATTATGCGGTGTTAAACCGGGGCGCGTACTCCCGATTAGTGAAAAATGGCACCCGCATTTGGTAAAAGGATTATGCTCCGTACCGGCGATCACCGCAGGCGATTCGGTATGGTGGCACTGTGACCTGATTCATGCGGTCGCACCGGTTGAAAATCAACAGGGATGGGGAAACGTTATGTATATTCCCGCGGCGCCAATGTGTGATAAAAACCGCGCTTATGCGCATCAGGTGGCGAGTGCACTTGAGCAGGGTCATTCCCCTGCTGATTTTCCGCCTGAACATTACGAGGCCGGCTGGAAGAACCGGTTTACCCTCGCCGATCTCAATTCGGTGGGTAAACGTGGACTGGGTTTAGCCTGAAACCAGTGAGACTCAACGTCAGAGCAGAGAACCATGATGAATACGCGTCAGCAGAAAATTATTGAACTGGTTAATACCCGAGGCAACGTCGCCGTCAGCGAACTGGCTGAGCTGGCCGGTGTGTCGGAGGTTACCATTCGCCAGGACCTCAACCTGCTGGAAGAAAAGCGGGTTTTACGTCGGGTTCACGGTGCGGCTCAGGCATTAGACAGCGACGACGTTGGCGTGCGAATGCATACCCGCTATGGGATAAAACTGGCGCTCGCCCGTTATGCAGCCGGGCGGATTAACGATGGCGAATCTGTATTGATCGAAGGCGGCAGCACCAACGCCCTGCTGGCACGTATGCTGGCCAGCCGCAAAAATTTGACGTTAATCACCGTAAGCCATTATATCGGCCATCTGCTTAAAGACGCGGCCTGTGAAGTCATTATTCTGGGCGGCATGTTGCAAAAGCGCAGCGAATCAATGACGGGGCCCTTAACCCGGTATTGCGTACAGCAAATGCACTTCCATAAGGCCTTTATTGGTGCAGATGGCTGGCACCCGGAAACCGGCTTCACCGGCCGGGATATGCTGCGATGTGATGTCGTGGATGCCGTGCTGGCTAAAGGTGCAGAAAGCTACGTTCTGACCGATAGTTCTAAATTCGGGCAGATCCATCCTTATCCCCTGTCTTCCGGTTTTCAGCCCGGTCACGTCATTACGGAAAAGGGGCTTTCTCAGGACGTGGTGGCCGGACTCGCGGCGCAAGGTATCGGGTTAATACAGGTCGCGATCGACTCAGCACAGTAAAGGCATCAGGTGATGCCGGTAATGGAATCACGCACAACGAGGCTGCCCTGATAGGGAGTAAACGGCGTTAATTCACCGCCATCCAGCATAAAGACCAGTCGATTAATGGTGTCATTGATCATATCGGTAACGGGAAATTTAACACTGGAGAGCGCAGGCGTTATATAAGGGGCCAGCGGAATGTCATCAAAGCCAATGACCGAGACGGTTCCAGGTACAGCAATATTATTTTCTGTAAGCTGTTTGATCGCCCCGATAGCCATTTCATCATTGCTGGCGACGATAGCACTAAAGGGCTGTCCGCTCGCCAGCAATGTTTTCACCGCCAGCATCCCACTTTGCGCCGTCCATTTGCCCTGCACAATTAGCTGCTGATTAACTGCGATTCCCTGGGTGTGAAGCGCGGTTTTATAGCCCGCAAGTCGCTCCTGACTGGTCGGCGAATCCAGTGATCCCGTAATAAATGCAATATTACGATGGCCCTGTTCAATCAGGTAACTGACGGCCCTCTGGCTGGTTGCCTGCTGATCGCTGTAAATACAGAAGCTGTCATTGATTCGCAGACGACGATTAATGACCAGCACAGGCTGCTTGTGCTGCGAAATAATCGCATCCAGCTCGTCGATGCTGAGAAAACGCGGATAGATGATAACGCCATCGCAACGTAAATCGAGCAGAAACTGGATGGCAGCGCGCTCCTGCTCAGCGGTATGTTTGCCATCGGCCAGGATCAACTGCCGATTTTGCTGCTCCATAATTCTGGCAGAGTGAGACATTAACTCACTGAAAATGTTGCCACTGTACAGTGTATTGGTTACAACCAGCCCGATGGTTTGGGTACTTTTATTTGCCAGATTACGTGCCAGCAGATTAGGTCGATAGCCTGTCTCCGCAATGGCCAGCAAAACCCGTTCCCGCTTCTCCTGCCCTACATAACCCTTACCTGACAACACCCGCGAAACTGTCGCTTTTGAGACGCCGGCGCGTTTTGCTACTTGTGAAATGGTTGTCATGTTATCGCTGCCAGAATCTTCTGAGTAAATGGAGTTTACCTAAGCCTTTCATTATTTGAAATATTTAGCCTTAATGTCGTGCCGCCTGCTTCGCCACTCAAAGTGATTATCATCACAAAAATAACATCAGCCTATTTTACACTCTTGTTTAAAAGGTGAAATCTCTTCATGATTTTGTGAAACCGGTTTCCTATTTAGCCGCACCGTGGGTCAGATGCAGAGTAAGGCAGGCTGACTGGCGAAGTAAAACAACAACACGACGGCCAGAGCGGAAACCCGAGCGCACTTTCCTCTTCCCTACGAGATAAAATCATGCCAGGAAATTATGCAGAGATTTCACAGGCTATCGTCAGTAAGCTGGGTGGCCTGACTAATATCAGTGCGGTAACCCATTGCATGACCCGCCTGCGTTTTGTGGTGAAGGACGACCGTCTGGTTGACCTTGCCGGCCTGAAAGCCATTGACGGCATCATGGGCGTTGTTCATACCGATACTCAGTTACAGGTGATTATTGGCAATGAGGTAGCAAAGGCTTATCAGGCCGTGCTGGCATTAGGCGAACCGCAGTCAGACGGCGCCGCGCCCGTAAAACGCAAAATGACGCTTAAAAGCGTAGGCGCCGGCATTCTGGATGCGCTGGTTGGCACTATGTCACCGCTGATTCCGGCTATTATCGGCGGTTCAATGGTCAAGCTACTGGCCATGATACTGGATATGGCTGGCGTATTTGAGAAAGGCTCATCAACCCTAATCATACTTAACGTGATAGGTGATGGTGCCTTCTTCTTTTTGCCCATTATGGTGGCTGCGTCTGCCGCGCTGAAATTCAAAACCAATATGTCACTGGCTATCGCCATTGCTGGCGTGCTGGTACATCCCAACTTTATTGACCTCATGGCTAAAGCCGCACAGGGACAACACGTCGACTTTGCTTTTATCCCGGTTACGGCGGTGAAGTATACCTATACGGTAATACCGGCGCTGGTGATGACCTGGATTTTGTCTCACATCGAACGCGGGGTGGATCGTATCACCCCTGCAGTGACAAAAAACTTCCTTAAGCCTATGTTGATCGTGTTGATCGCCGCGCCGATCGCCATTGTATTGATTGGCCCGATTGGTATCTGGATCGGCAGCGGGATTTCCGCTCTGGTTTACACTATTCACGGTTATCTGGGCTGGCTTTCTGTGGCCATTATGGGTGGGCTGTGGCCGTTGCTGGTCATGACAGGTATGCATCGGGTTTTTACTCCCACCATCATCCAGACCATTGCCGAAACGGGTAAAGAAGGCATGGTGATGCCTTCTGAGATTGGCGCCAATTTATCGCTTGGCGGCTCGTCGCTGGCGGTGGCCTTTAAAACAAAAAACCGCGAATTACGTCAAACCGCGCTGGCGGCGGCGGCCTCCGCTATTGTGGCTGGCATTTCCGAACCCGCTCTATACGGCGTGGCAGTGCGATTAAAACGCCCTTTGATTGCCAGTTTGATCAGTGGATTCATCTGCGGTGCCGTGGCCGGCATAGGCGGTCTGGCCAGCCATTCAATGGCTTCACCGGGTTTATTTACCAGCGTCCAGTTTTTTGACCCGACCAATCCCCTGTCGATTGTCTGGGTTGTCGCGGTAATGGTACTTTCCGTGGTGCTGTCGTTCATTCTTACCCTGATTCTGGGTTTTGAAGATATTCCAGAAACCACCCGCCCGGCGCCATCACAACCTGGCGCATCCCCCGAACAAACGAAAGCGGCTAACGCCAGCTGATCATTAATGACCCTGTTAAAGAGGATTTCATGTCTGAAGCAACATTCCCTGAAGGCTTTTTATGGGGCGGTGCCTTATCCGCCAATCAGTCAGAAGGCGCTTTTCTTGAAGGCGGTAAAGGACTCACTACCGTTGACATGATCCCCATTGGCCCCACGCGTATGCCAGTGAAGCTGGGGCAGGAAAAACGCGTTGAGTTGCGCGATGACGAATTCTATCCCAGCCATACTGCGATCGATTTTTATCATCGTTATCGGGAAGATATTGCCTTGATGGCAGAAATGGGCTTTACCGTCTTTCGCACCTCAATTGCGTGGAGCCGTATCTTTCCGCGTGGCGATGAAAGCACGCCGAATGAACAGGGCCTGGCTTTTTATCGTGATTTGTTCACCGAGTGTCGTAAACATGGCATTGAACCTTTAGTGACGATCTGCCATTTTGACGTTCCCATGCATTTGGTTACGCAATACGGTTCGTGGCGAAATCGTAAAATGATTGAGTTTTTTGCCCGCTATGCCCGCACCTGTTTTGACGCATTTGATGGTTTAGTTAAGTACTGGCTGACCTTTAACGAAATTAACATCATGCTGCACAGCCCATTTTCGGGTGCCGGATTGGTGTTTGAACCTGGTGAAAACAGTGAGCAGGTTAAATATCAGGCAGCTCACCACGAACTGGTCGCGAGCGCCCTGGTGACAAAAATCGCGCATGAAATCAACCCTGATAATCAGGTGGGATGCATGCTGGCTGGTGGCAATTTTTATCCCTGGTCGAGCAAACCTGACGATGTCTGGGCGGCGCTACAAAAAGATCGTGAAAACCTGTTTTTCATTGATATTCAGGCGCGAGGTGCTTATCCCGCCTACGCTGCGCGCCTTTTCCGCGAAAAAGGGATTCAGATTGAAATGGCAGACGGTGATGCGGATATACTCAAGCATACCGTCGATTTCGTGTCGTTCAGCTATTATGCATCCCGATGTGCTTCGGCCGAGATGAATGACAACAATAGCAGCGCGGCAAACGTGGTGAAATCCCTCACCAACCCGCATATTCAGCGGAGTGAATGGGGCTGGGGCATCGATCCGCTTGGCCTGCGCATCACCATGAATATGATGTATGACCGTTATCAGAAGCCGCTTTTCCTGGTCGAGAATGGCCTGGGCGCACGCGATGAGTTAACGGAGAAAGGCGAAATTATTGACGATTATCGTATCAGCTACCTGCGCGAACATATCCGGGCGATGGCCGATGCGATCGGAGACGGTATTCCTGTTATCGGCTATACCACATGGGGCTGTATCGATCTGATTGCCGCATCAACCGGCGAAATGAGCAAACGTTACGGGTTCGTTTATGTGGATCGTGACGATCGTGGAGAAGGCACGCTGGCCCGGCGGCGGAAAAAGTCCTTCTGGTGGTATAAAAAGGTGATAGCAAGTAACGGCAGGGATTTGGATTAATCGTACAGCGCGCTTCAGCCTCTTAGCCGACTGAAGCGCTGCTGGCAAAACGCCCTGAAGCAGGCAGTCCTGCTTTTCAGGTGACAGCGACTGTCGCCTTCAGGGCATTTACTTCTGCAGCAACCAGTGTTCGATATCGCTGGCCGGCAGCGGCTTCGAAAAGAAGTAACCCTGTATCTGATCACAACCGTATTGCTTCAGCAAACTCAACGTGGCTTCAGTTTCAACGCCTTCTGCCAGTACCGTATAGTTCAGCTCTTTCAACATCATGATAATACTCCGCACGATGATTCTTGATGCATGATCGCCATCCATTCGGCCAATTAAAGACATATCGACCTTAATGACATCTAGCGGTATTTCCTGCAGATAACTGATATTACTGTAGCCCGTACCGAAGTCGTCCAGTGAAATAACAAATCCCTGAGCTTTAAGCGCCTCCAGCCCGTTAATGGCGATATCACTCTCCGTAATGAGCTCGTTTTCCAGACACTCAATGCCCAGTAGTGCTGTCGGCAAGGCTGCCGCCTGCATTTTACTGGCTAAGCCAGAAGCAAACTCTGGTCTGGAAAAGTCACGTTCGCTGACGTTCACGGATACCGGGATAAGTTCAAACTCGTTGTTCCATTGCTTAAGCTGAATAATGACGCGATCGATAACCCAGTCAGTGAGGACAGAAATCAGGTTGGTTTTAATGGCCAGCGGTATAAAGTCGGCCGGAAACAGTTCGCCTCTCTCCGGGTGGTGCCAGCGGATCAAAGCCTCAAGCCCTACGGTTTTTCCCGTTTTTAAACAGACCTTTGGCTGATAAGCGAGGTACAGGCCTTCATCTTTTTTAAGCGCCTGAGCCAGATCGTTCATAATCAAAAAATCTTCAGTGCGACGCGAATCATAAGCATGATCGAACGTCATGGCGCCCATGTTTTGATGGATACATTCGTGTAATGCACTAACCGCCTGGCGCACCACTTCATTCGCATCGATGTCGCGGGAAACAAACTCTGTCTCACCCGTATAAACATCAATATCAATCGTAATGTTATCCGCTAAATCTGCTTTAAGGCTGGTTAATACCTCAACGGTGCTTTGCGCATTATAACCACCAAGATAAGGTTGTATTAACGCAAACCGGCCGGGCGCAAATGAATACAGCATGTCATCTGACTGCAGTTGAAGACGAACACCGACCAGTCCGGCAATTTGTCTGAGCAGGTTTTCTACCGGCGCAATGCCAAAAGTACGGGATAACTCATACGCCTGTGGAATATCAAGACAGTCGATGAGGATCAGGCGAAAACGACGATCGGGATTATTGACGGCCAACTGCTGCATGTCGCGAATAAGTCGGGGCCGGTTGGGTAAAAGCGTGATCAGGTCCGTGAAACTGGCAAGATTCCAGGCATCCAGAAAAGAACTAACCAGTTTTGCCAGCGACTTTAAGGTGTCCAGTTGCTCATCACTAAACGTATGAGGCTTTGTGTCGGTCACGCAAAGCGTGCCTAAAACCAGCCCTTCCAGATTAGATAACGACACGCCTGCATAAAACCGAATGTGCGGCTCACCCTCAACAAGTGGATGAAAGGTAAAGCGGTTATCCTGTAATGTGTCCTGCACAACGAGCTGTCCGTCACCGTCAATCACGTGACGACAAAGGGAAACTTCTCGTGCGGATTCTTTAAGATTGAAATTACGGGAAACCTTAATATATTGATTTTTATCATCAATAATAGAAATAAAACTGCCTGAAATGCCCAGTACCTGCGCGGCAAGATGAACAAACTTTTCCAGCACCTCATCCCTGGTGACATCAGGTGACAAAAGTGCTTTAACCGCTTTGAGACGATTTTCGTCATTGCCACTTTGATTATTGTGCACAACAGCCTCCCCTTGTGCGGGTGCAAAAACGCAGAAACTAATTTAGCCTAAATTTAAATATTTAGCGCCCTGTTAAAGGACGATTTATCGCAAACAAGGGCTATGCGAGACTGTATAACATGACCGGAACTTTTTTCTAAGATTTTTAACGAGAAACCGCGCCGTCAGCCTCGCGCCTGGCGTTTTCAGCTATGTCGATATCACACATGACTGCAAGCCAAAGTGAAGCAATCGCGCCAATAAACGACCTGATTATTCCGGGCATATTTATCATTCACCTCATCAAAAGCGCAGCTGCCTGCCTGAATAACCGCAGGCTATAACATGAAATGCGTTCAGCTGTTGCGTTTACCGCTCTGTCAGCGATCTCTTCAGATCGTTTTGTGTAACGCGTTACCGCCTCCTTATCTGGGCCTGAGGGGGCGGAAGCGAAAATGGCGGCTCATGCACAAGCGTAAAACGCGCGCTACCCTGTTGTTGAAGCCAACAACACCAACCGCGATCATATGGCTATAAATAGTGAAGATGTCGCAGGCCAGCTGTCGCGTCTTTTCTGTCTGATTTATCGACGCATAAGGTAACGCCTGTCCTGCTGCCCTTTCCTTTCTTCTGCACCGCTGTCAACAGGCCTTCGAAATCTGTCCTTCCCGTAGTAAGCTACGCCCTACAGCCAATATGGGTCATGTCCATTGAGCGTTGAGCAATGACGAAAGCTGACGGTAACCCGTTTGACTATAATTAACAGATTTAAAACCCCTGCCAGATGGCTTCGTTTATGGGCTGGGTGTTCAGGAATGGAAGTATGCTGACTGAAGAACAGTTGAATCACATTGTCACCCACCCCGACGACGTTTCTCATCAGGTTGTGGCAATGGCAAAAGAGTTACTGGCCTACCGGGCAGCTTTCGCGCGGCCCTATGCAGTCATAGAACCTTTGGGGATGACCTACATCGGCGATGAAAATGCAGCCATGGTCTGGCACCCAAAACATGGTGAGGACGGCGATACACGTTTGTATCTCAAACCCCTGATAGACGAGTAGCGCTCGCTGGCGGGATAACGGTTGCGTGACCCAGGCGCGTATTTTATCAGCCGGTTCAGCGATGTCGTGTTCTGGCGCCAACCCTGGTACCTGCCTGACGCATTTATCCTGTCGCAAACCCTTAACCCTTTCTCAGCCGCGCGCTCCTCTAGGCAAATCTTGATGCCATGCCCGGGCAATAATCTGTGCCACGCGGTTAACGCGCTGTTCCGTCACGCACTCATCCGCACCCGATGGGTCTGCAACACCGCCATAGGCAACGGCGTGTTACACGGGTTCCGCGATCGTCAGCGCAGGGAGTGGGTTTGACAGCAACCTTTGCCGGATCTCATTATCCAGGTTGGCATCGGTGACAATATCCGTAAGCTCCTTCAAATGCACCACGTTGAACAGCGACCATGCGCCGTATTTTGAGCTGTCTGCCAGTAAAATTCGGCGCTGGGCGTTCCTGATCAGGTCCCGTTTGAGCGCGGCCTTTTCTTCTGTAGGCGACGTCACGCCCTTAACCCCATCCCATCCGTTACCGCTCAGGAAGGCAATGTCCGGATGAATATTATTAAGCAGTTTTCGCCCGTGGTCACCAATGCACGACTGGCTGCTTTCATCAATGCGACCGCCAATAATTGTCACTTCAATCTGTTTGAACTCAGACAAAAACAGCGCGATATGGAGATCGTTGGTGATCACACGCAAAGGCATATGGGTAATCTGTCGCGCCAGCTCAAACATGGTAGTACCGGCGTCCAGTATCACCGCATCACCGGCTTTGATAAAACTGGCCGCAACGCGGGCAATCGCGTGTTTCTCAGCCAGATTGCGCGACGACTTTTCCAGCGTCGTGGGCTGAGAAGGGATAAACCGGTTCAGGGTAACGCCGCCATGCGTGCGACTGACGACACCTTCGTGATCGAGTTTAATCAGATCGCGTCTTATGGTCGCAGGTGACGCACCGGTCACCGTAACAAGCTGTTCAACCGTGACCAGATTGTTGCCTTTAAGATAATTCATGATCGATTCTAAGCGACTGTTTTCTTTCATGTTATGTGTACCTGAACAGGTTTTTATTTTCCGTAATGCTGCCATGATCGCAAACTGTGCTTTTTGTGTCCAGGTAATCTCTGGAAAGGTGATTAACTCAGCTCACTGGTGAGTAATACCGCTTTATGCGCCCGCCTCCTGACCACCCTGCTCAGACTGTTCAGGTAAAATCGTTTTAATTTCTCTGACGAAAAGTGGAGACATTAAATATTGTCGCGGAGTACGGGGAATAGTTATTCATCCCTTTCGCAACACCACACCAGCACTCTTGCTTGCTGGCTGACGATTAACAATGAATCGCGATAGAAGATAGCGGAACGGTAAAAATGGCGATATTCAGGCTGAATTCAAAATGCGTAGTAGGAGAGAAGGATAATACAGGGCGGGAACGTAGAGCATAAGTGGAATAACAGCAGCGTTCCGTGCTGCCAGGAATAGATTACCGATAAACGTTCAGACTATGCCGTTATAACGGCATGAGCATACTTACATGGCGTCACGATATTCTGGCCAGGCAACCGCATCGGACTGCCCCGAATCTGGCGACGCAAACAGACTGCCCTGAAAGTTGATCACGCCCGCGGCTTCCAGCCACATCCACTCTTCCGCTTTCACGATGCCTGCGGCAATTACCGTGATTTCTAATGCTGAACAGCATTTGATGATCGCCTGAACAACTGCCTGTTTCGGGCCGCTTCGATGAACATCCGTGGTGATACTGGAATCAATACGAATGCGATCGGGCTGAATGTGGGTCAGTAATGACAATCCCGCCGATCCCGCACCGAAGTTATCAACGGACAGGCTGATACCGGCGGCTTTAAGCTCCCTGACAGCCACGGAAAATGCTTCCAGCCGTGAAATAACTTCGGTTTCACTGACGCCAATGACCACCTGCTCCGGCACCAGACCTGAGGCGTTGATGGTTGCAACAATTTTGGCAACGGCGTCCGGCACGACCACCAGCGTCATAGGAAGCAGGCTGACATACAGGGTCATTTCATCCGGACAAGCCCTGCCTGCCATCTCGAAAGCTTTAATCACGGCATCAAGGTCGGCATCATGTAACTTTTTATCCGACCCATTGGGATCGCTGCCGCTGTGGCGCGTATCCGTAATCGCCTCAATAGCCGTCACCTGCCTGGCAAGGGGATCAACAACCGGTCGGAAGGTGATACCCGAAGGAGAGGATTTTGCCGCGCTTGAGGCAGGCGCTTCAGGAATGAATTCCCAGTATTCTGACGGTAATACCTCGTAGTAGTTTTCTTTTTCACGCGCTTCTACGAAGGTACGCAGGAACTGCAGCGCTCTGTCAGCATAGGTCAGCTGATATTTGGAGGTGCCTTTATCGAGAACCGCCTGAAGCACGGTTGAACGATCGTGTTCACGCAAATCGAACAACTCCATTCCGGCGTTACCGAAGCGACGGGATGGCGCGTAGTCACGCATCAGTTCTACCACGTTGTGATGTCGGCGATCGGCACAGATACGTTGGTAAATAGCAAGAACGCCCTCTTCCGGGCCTTCCAGCAACTGGAAGAAATGTGTGCCATTAAACAACAAAATGCCTGTCACTTCATGGGAAGCATTAAGTATGCTGGCATCATCCACCATTCCTGGAAGCGTCTTAACAGGAACGTCATCCGAAATGTGGCTGCGATAAATAATGGTGGTCAGCAAAGGGCAGCTCCAACGTCGTCGTGATTGTAGAAGATAGCTTATCAGTTATTGTCCAAACATGCAGGTATCGGTTCGCGAACAGGCACAATAATTTACATTAATATACTACGGTGACGACGCTTCATCGCGGCACGATCCGGATTAATCTTGTGGCGTCGTGAAACCTATTCATTAAGGTTATTTATTTAAAAGTGCCTATTCACCGTAAAGATCCCGACATGGCTTATAGGTTGACTTTAACGCCTCGTTACCGCCCGCCATTGAGACAAGATAATGCCTTGTATTAGCTGACATTGCAGACGTAACCATTGAGTGCCATCTCGTCAGGCGGCGTAATGCACAACGCATAAATGACATAAAACCCGGCATGTATACATTAAAAAAAACGAACAATATCTGAAATTTAATTTAGGGCTGAATGATAAAATAAAAGTGAAACGCTTGATTAAAATGGCCGCACTATTATTTATAATATTTCAGCGTCAAACTTCTTAACCAAAAAACAACGCCAAAAAAACGGATACAATTTGCATTAAGTAAAAAGACATGAAAACTTTATAATTCCTACCCTCACTCTCCACAAGAAATAAATTAATTGCTTTTGCCTTTTATATTGATTGGGTTTTATTTCCAGCATTTGTCGTACACTCTTTTTTTGCAGTTCTATTCAGCAAACGGGCAGGAGCGGGAATGTCTATGGAATACACTAAAAAGGAACCTCACCGCACCAGTGAAAAAAATGCACTCAGCATTTCCGATCGCGGCCGGGATGAAGGTCTGAAGAAATTTCTGCGTCTGGCCAGCCAGCTGCTGGGCACCCATGGAAGTTATATTACCGTTCTGACCGATGAACAGCATATTGTTCGCGCCAGTTATAATATTGAGCTGCAAGATTCATCTCGCGAGCAGGCCTTGTGCCGGCACGTGGTCGAAGGCGGCGCAACGGTCGTTGTCACGGATACCTGCCGTGATGCACGTTTTGCTCATCATCCGTTAATAACGCATGCGCCTTTCATCCGCTTTTATGTCGGCACGCCGCTAAAAAACAAAAATGGCCTGATGCTGGGGACGCTGTGCGTAACGGATACGGTACCGCGCCCTTTCGACAACCAGCAAAAAAATATCTTTGAATCCCTGGCAGCGTTAGTTATCGCATTCCTTGACGCCTGGCACTCTGCGGCTTTTGTCGAACCGGTTACTGGCCTGGCGAATCGGGAACGTCTTGTTCGTGATATACAGCTCCTTGCTAATCTGAACGACACGGCTTCTCGCCGTCTGGTGCTGATTGACTGTATCGATATGTCACGCGCGTTCGAATTATCCCGATCGTTAGGTATGGCATCGCTGGAGTCGTTGCTTAAAGATGTGGCGACGCTTCTGCCTTTACGCCTTCGACCAATCAGTGGCGGCATGCTTTATACTATCGCCACCGGGCGTTTTGCGATTTTAACCCATACTGACAGCCACATCAGTGCGCGCTGGGTGGTCGAGCGTCTTAATGGAATCAGTGCTGATGTCGGTGATGGTCTGACTATGGCCCTGACCACCTGCGTCGGGCAAACAGATTTTGTTGCCGGTGATGCCCCCGCCCATGAGGTTCTCCGACGAGCAGTCAATGCGCTGGAATATGAGAGTGACCAAAAGGTCTCGCCGTTTCGTCTTGATGAATTAAGCGATTCAGGCTGTGCGCCAGATTTTACCCTGATGAGCGAACTGGCAGAAGCCTTACGACACAATCACGGTTTACATTTAGTTTTCCAGCCCAAGGTATGCCTGAAAAGCGGCAAACCTGTGGGCCTTGAAGCACAGATGCGCTGGCACCATCCGTTGCGCGGCGACCTGCCGGCAGATAATTTTGTCACGCTGGCTGAGGGAACAGAGCTGGACAAACAGCTCACAGCTTGGCTGGTCGACCGCGCTATTTGCCGCCTTAAGCGTCTCCGGCATCACCCTATTCAGTTACCTGTAACGATAAGTCTTCACGAGCGAGATGTTGCTGACGTCGCTTTTGCAGAAAAGCTGGCGGAGAAAATGCTAAAGGCAGGGCTGCCGGTCTCACTGCTCATCATCAAGATAGTGAAAACGGAGCATATCATTGACAGCCCGGCCGCCATGCTGGGGCTGGAAATGCTCAGACGTCTGGGATTCAGTATGTCGTGGGAGGATGCCGCTAAAGGCTATAGCAAAATACGCTACCTTCGCCAAAGCCCGCCTGTCATCATCAAGCTTAATAACGTCCTGGCAAACGCGATCAATGCAAAAATCACTTCACGGCTGATAGCGCACAGTATTTTTAGCGCCTTAAAAGAGTTTAATACGATCGTCTTAGCGGATGAAACCGCCTTTCACGCCGCGACGTCACCCCTTGCCGCTCCCCCGCAAGATAATGATGTCGCATATGAATATTTCAATATCAAGCCCATGGCCGAAACTGAACTGGATGCCTGGCTGCGTTGGAAGATACCTGGCGAGCCTTCCGGACACTAACGGTTTACCCTTCTGAACGGATTGCGAGGAGAGGTCTGGCCGATTGTTTATTTCTTTGCCAAATAACGTTTATTGTCACGCGCCTGAATACGCGCTTCCACGGGCGAGGGAAAAATATAATTATACAGGTCACGATACAGGCTCAAATGCTTGATCACGCCTTCACGAATGGTTTTTGTCATATCATTCACTAAAAAGTCACAGGTAGTCTGAAAACTTCCCATTTTAAAAAAGGCTTTATCAAAAACCGTGACTGTTCCTTCCCATTTCATCAGGTACTCATCTCGCGTCGCATCGTGACTGGCAATAAACAGACCTTTATGGGATTTAACACCGTGGTTGCCAACATACGTCACCGGAGAATCATAACCACGCTTGCTGCGCCAGCGGCAAAATTCATAAGGAACATCATAATGCGGCAAAATAAAATCGGGGCAGCGAAAGTGCGCGTCGCTTAATAAGCCGTCGAGCGTGACAGAAAAATGCAAAAAATCCTGCATGAAATCGAACTGCCGCGTTTTAGTATATTCAACATGGATGTTGAAATTACCGGATAATACGTACCAGTAATTAGTAAATCCATTGACCAGAATACAAAAAACCTGCCAGTCACTGAGACGACGATCCCCCGCTAACCCTCTGAAACGACTGATCATCAACCTTGATTTTGGATGCTGATACGCTTTAAGTAACGGATCATTCATACCTTTCAGTAACATCAGGCCCACTCCTTAGTAATTTGGCTTATCCTGCCATGTCGTTTTCATCCTGAAAAGGTGGCGTCTTCTGATTATGCGGCCTGAGGCACTGGCCTGACGCTTTCTCGCACGCATTGGCTGTTCCCACATGCTTTATCTCATCGTTTCAGGCACTTTCGCCAAACGCCAGTACGCGCTTGCTGCTGAATGAAAAAGTGTAGAGGGCAGAAACAAAATTCCAGAAAAGTTGCGGGTAATGGAGAGCGAGGCTGTGGAAGAAATCAGAAGGGAAAGAGCGCCAGTGCGCATTGCTGATGAAACTGAATAAAATCATGTTTCAATGCGCAATAGATCTTCATATCGCCCTGGCAGGCACGTTGTGCGGCGTATTTGACCGCAGCATATTCATGGCGAATCGCGGGAAAGTGTCGCAAATAACCCCGGAACGCCAGGTGCCGTATGATATGCGGACTCCCCGGGAGAAAAGCATGAATCTGGTGGGTACGCGCCTGAACACCTTTAGTAAAATAGCGTCTTCCCGGAATACCGTTTTCTCCGCGCGGTTGATAGCCTGCCTGTATTAGCCCAGACTCTGCTGTTGGCGCATCAGGATTCATCACTTCTGCCAGAATATCGATGACAGGTTTGGCTGATAACCCTTCAACAGCCGTACGGCCAATGTGGTGGATAGCCACAAGATGCTCACCCAATGCCGCCGCGATAACGGCAGCTTCGGTAGAAAAGTGATCCGCCCATTCGGGCCGGTATTCACGGATAATCAAAGGGAAACGACTCATTGATGCGCATCCGTTCTAGCGCCCTTTTTTCTTACGACCCGGCTGGGTAAAGCGCTTGCGTGACGCCGGTTTATCCTCTGACTTTTCGCCCTGTTTAACGGCATTTTTTGCCGGTTTCTTTGCCGCCGGACTCTTCTGTGGTGTTTTCTTCGCTGGCTTGTCTTCTGAAGAGGAATTTTCGAGTAACTTAAACAGTTCAACCCGTTCATCATCCGTGAGATCGCGCCATTCTCCTAAAGGGATCCCTTTAAGATTGACGTTCATGATGCGCGTGCGTTCAAGCTTAGTCACTTCATAGCCAAAGTGTTTGCACATGCGACGGATTTGCCGGTTAAGCCCCTGAACCAGCGTAATACGAAACACGTAAGGCGCTTCTCTCTTTACTTTGCATTTTTTGGTTACCGTACCCAACATGGGAACACCTGACGCCATGCCCGCGATGAATTCGTCGGTAACAGGCTTATCGACGGTCACCACATATTCCTTTTCGTGGTTGTTGCCGGCACGCAAAATTTTATTGACCAGATCGCCATGGTTGGTCAGGAAAATTAGGCCCTGAGAATCTTTATCAAGCCGACCAATAGGGAAAACGCGCTTGCTGTGATTGACAAAATCACTGATGTTATCGCGCTCGCCTTCTTCCATAGTGGTAATAATGCCGGTTGGCTTGTTCAGCGCAATCAGCACCAAATCATCTTCATCACGTGGCTCAATTAACTGACCATTTACTTTTACGACATCGCCTGCAAAGACCTGGGCACCTACCGCCGCGCGCTTGCCATTGATGAAAACGTTGCCTTGTTCGATAAAGCGATCGGCATCGCGGCGGGAGCATATTCCGCTCTCACTGATGTATTTATTGAGCCGTGTAGATGATTGGGTCAGCATGGTTCCTCCAAAAACGCGCACTATACCTTACCGAAACCCGCTTGCGAAGCGGGATCCGTCAAACTTTCTGAGCCGTTCACCCTCCCTCAGCCAGGTAACGATTTATCTCGTGGCGATGACCTCAGGACACAGGCCGGGGTATCCGGCAGTCCAGCGCCCGGGTTCATGGGCAAGCAAACTTTTATCGCGTCCCTGCGACAACATCCTCTTAAAAACGAGCGCTCAGGCCCAGGTTCCATGTGACGTCGCGATAATCACGGTCACCCACCACCGTCGAAACAGCGGCAAATGCGGTCACCGTCTCGCCCAAGGGCACATTGGCGCCAACGGCCATATCCACCCAGTCTTTATCCTGGCCTGCGCTGGTGCGCCGGAAGGTGGTGCGGGTAGATTTTAACCCCGCGCTCACGGCTGAGTCGGTGTCGCCAAACTGGTGGTTATAGCTGACCTGCGCCCAGGGGTTTACCCATAATCCTTGGGTGTCGATACGCCAGCCCGCTGCGCCAATCTTTGAGTGCCGCGTTTGATCGGAGAAACGCATGGCGCTGCTGCTGTCGCCCCGTTCCTGATAAGCATCTGCCTGCACGTAGTCCAGTGCATAGCTGGCTACCGGACCGGTAGTGATGACCTCGCCTAACGGTAAATCCCAGCCTGTCTGGACGCGCAGCCCCATCAGTTTACCCCCGCTGCTTCCCTGCTCCGTTCGCGTTGCAGGTCCAAGTTTTATCCGCCGTTCTATTGCGTCGTAATCCAGATCCGCATAGTGGACGTCGGCGTTAAGCCAGAGCCGATCCATCAGCTGCAGCTGGCTCCAGAGCGCAACCATATTGCCACGCAGTCGGTAATCATACCGATCAGAGGGATGCTGGCGTTGACTGGTGGTCGACAGCAACGCACCGGCCTGCCAGTTATCGCTCAGTTGATAACCGATGCCCACAGACAGGTTGGCGGTATCGGTGTCGCCATCATTGAAAACATCGTTTTTATTGCGGGCATGCTGACCGGCATAACCGCCAAATACGGTGAACTGACCGGCCTCAGCGGGTTGCTTGCGCTGCTGCTGAAGATGGCCATCCAGTGTGTTGTGCATGTCATGCAACATGGCCAGCGGGGCCTGCGTCAGCACCGCAACCTGCGCGGGTGCATCCAGAATCGACTGAATGTAGTCGGCAATGATGGCATGTACCGCCGGACTGGGATGAAGGCGATCGGCGAACAGATAATTTTGCTGGGACGAAAAACCTGCTGTTGATGAGGTACAGTCAACGGAGGAGGTTCCGGGCGGACAGGCCATGCCTGCGGTATTACTCAATCCATAAACCGCGGGGTTGTCGATGACTTCACTAAAGAGCCCATTAATATCAACCCGGACGATATTTCCCTGGGTATTTGCCAGCGCGTTTTCCTCCAGCTGATTGTACCGCGCCGTCAAGGCTGCCGCCTGAGCGCTCAGCTGTTGCCAGGCGGCGAATAACTGCTGCGCAATCAGATCGCGAACCGCCGGGACACCGGAGAGTTGTCCGGCTGCCTGATTGAACGCAGCCTCAATAGCCTGCTGTCTGGCGGCACTGTTGGGCGTTGCGGCAGCATCCAGTGACTGAAAGGCAGCGGACACGGCTGCGGCACTAAACGGCTGAAGAATCGCCTCGATCAGTGCGGGTGTGGCGCCTACGTTAGGGACTGTCGGCACAATCACGGTGCCTGCGCCAGCATTGAGCAGCGCTTTCACCTGACTGGCGGCCGCACCGGCACTGTTGTCAATGAGGGTGGTTGCCAGCGGAGGAAGCGCAACGGCTGCGGCCAGGTCGTTACCGCCTATCCAGTGAATATATAATCCGTTGGGATCGGCCCGACCGTTGGTCGATACGAGGTAACGCGCCACCTGATCCTGAGTATTAAACTGCGGATTAATAGCGGCTACGGCAACGGCCCCGCCTGCCGCGTAGTTGCTGCCGCCCTGGGAAGAAGGCTGGAGCGTAAGCCCTGCCTGCCGCGCAAGGATTTCGTCATACAGCGGATTGGTTGCAGAATTATAGGTAAACCGACCCACATTTCCGGTATCGCTCAGGCTGTCACCGAATACGGTAAGACTGTCCCATGCCATGGCCGGCAGCGGTGTTGTCAGGGCACTCACCGTGGCCAGCGCCACTAAGGATACAGGAAACCACACACGCGCTCTCTTCATCATTTGCTCCGCTCAGGGATGTAACAAGGATGGATAAATCGAAGAACAGCAAATAACATCACGGCTCAGTAATAGCCGTTGAGAGTGAAAGGCTCCAGGTGAAAGCTGGGGTGCGCTCGCAAAAACGAAAACTTTTTTTAAAATTCCGAAAAGTGCCAGCCACAGCCGCACCTGAGCCCGGAGCGCGAAAAACGTGCCCGGCGAGGCCAGGACGGAGGCAATGTCGTCAACCCTGGCGGCCGTGGACAGGCCTCATCAGGTTGGGGCTGTGTGACACCCAACGAAGGCGCTATTTTTTAGCCGCAGGCTTAAGCCCGCGGTAAAGGTCCTGCAGTCTTTTCATGGTTTTCACGGTGCGGTCAGGCAGGGAGGAGGCAACCGACAAAATCATCATCTCCAGGCAAACCATTACGGTGCCATGGAGCGGAATTCGCCCCTTCTCTCCACCGCGTGGAACGTTGATTACCACATCCGCTTCGCGGGCAAAAAAGGAGTCAGTGGCATTCGTGAGTAAAATAATGGGCACGCCGAGTCTTTTGGCTTCACGCACCACGATGCTTCCCTCACGGTGGGCAGACTTCTGCGCCATCATGATCAGCACATCGCCGCGCTGCAAGGCCAGCATTTGCTCCGCCAGCGCTATCCCTGCCCGATTAAGTGAGAATGACGCCAGGCCGATTCGGTTTAACAGGCGGGCGCTGTAGTCCGCAAGTATGCCTGAGGCATTGATGCCAAAAATGGCAACCTGACGGGCTTCGATCATCAATCCGGTAGCCTCGGCCAGCGCCTGACGGTTTTGCTCAGAGGATAAAACATGGCAGGCATGAAGATGCCCCTGCAAAACAAAGTCTATTGACGAGGTGACATCACGCGTTACGTCGTTGACCGTGGTTGTCATCTTCTCCTCTGACGACATGCCAGGGCCGAACCAGGCCTGCAGCACTTTTTTCAGATCGCGTAAGCCCGAAAACCCCAGCGCCTGGATTGCGCGGATAACGGTGGCGTCAGAGGTATGATTGGCGTCAGCAATATCCATCGCCGTGCTGTCAAGCACCGTTTCCCGGTTGCTATTGATGTAATGCGCGACAGCCAGAAGGCGTGGAGAGAGTTGATGCTCACGTGACCGGATACGCTCACCCACGATATCAACGCGGCTTTTAGTCTGCATTGCGATGATCGTCCGCCTTATCATTTTCACTAGTAAACATGTGATGTTATTCCCGCACGTATTGATCCTGAAGCGACATGAGTGCCGGAAACATGAATGCAGAAGGCCCCAATAAGCCGGATAAAGGATAATGTTTCTCATTTCCCGCCTGCAGATAATGGCCCTGCACAATGTAGTCAGCAAGCAATTTTATCGCACACAGGATCCTCCTCTTGGGACAGCTTACGCGTTCACTCGCCCAGCATGAATTAAAAAAATCATTAAATTCAATATATAAAGTCATTCACGCACCGCTTTTACTGCATGCCAGGTAACATTTCAGAATGTAGTGAAAACCCTCTCTTTTCTGTTTACTACTACATCAGCCAATGATTGAATGATTATCAATTACAAAAAAGCGTGGGCGAGGTGATGCGGTTATCTGCCCGTCGCTGAATAAATACACGCAATACACAGGGTTATTCCCTTTATTTCTGTCATTGATGATCAGCGAAAAAATAATGAAAAAACGTTCCAACGAGATTAAAAACCTGGGGATCCAGCAGGCAGTCATGCTGGCGATGTGTTCTGGCGCGTTGCTTGCCCCGGGTAAAGGCCTGGCGGCGGTCAGTGATAATACGGTGACGGTAACCAGTGACGCAGATCGTCACGATGGCTACACCATCCCCACCACCAGCGTGGCCAGCAAAGCCCCGGTGGCGCGTCTGGATGAGGCACAGTCTGTCAGTACCGTGACACAACAACAGCTTGATGACTACCAGGCCAGCAGCCTGAGTGATGCAATGCGTTTTGTCAGTGGCGTGTCTGAAGCAAACACCCTGGCAGGCACGGAAGATGGCTTTGTGCGGCGCGGTTTTGGGAGTAATTCTGATGGGTCTGTTTATCGCGACGGCATCCGCAGCAGCCAGGGACTCAATCTGGATGCCACCACGGAACGCGTCGAGGTGCTAAAGGGTTCGGCTTCGTTACTCTACGGTATTCAGAATCCCGGTGGGATCATCAACGTGATCAGCAAAAAGCCGCAATATTCCTGGCACTCAGCGGTCAGTGGCCGCTACGCAAGCGAAGGCGGCGGTGCCGGTACGCTGGATGTTACGGGCCCACTGGGCAACGGCGTTGCCTTCAGGCTCATCGCGGAAAAACAACGCCAGGATTACTGGCGTAACTTTGGCAGTGATGAACACTCGCTGCTGGCTCCCTCTCTTCAGTGGTATGGGGAGAAGGCCAGCCTGTTAATCAGTTACAGCGATTATCGTTATGATATTCCCTACGATCGCGGCACCGCGTTTATCAACGGCTCACCCCTCTCACTGCCCTACAAACAGCGGCTGGACGATAAAGCCAATCATGCCTGGGGACGCAATCAGGCGCTGAACGCCCATTATGACTGGCAGTTCAACGACAGCTGGAGCACGCGCCTGACGCTTGGCTGGAATCAGCGCCGTTATGACAATAATGAGGTGCGGGTAACGGCCATTGATCCTGCCAGCGGCGTTGTCACCCGGCGCGCGGATGCCAATCGCGGCTTTAATCAAAAAACCAAATACGTTTCCTGGGATGTTCTGGGCAATCCGGAACTTTTTGGCATGACGCATGCGCTGGTGTTTGGCACCGATTATGAAATGAACCAAACCTACCGGGCGCATCAGTATCAGGGCAAGAATGACAGGCGCTTCAACTATTTCAATCCGGTTTATGACATGCTGTCTCCCGTCACCGACAGCACGACAGAGAATACGGCGAATGCCAACAACTTAAACCGTATCCACAGCCGCTCGGTTTATGTCAAAGACAGTATTTCGCTGACGTCCGACTGGATCGCCGTCGTGGGCGGGCGTTACCAACATTATGAGCAACGAGCTTCAAAAGGTTTTAACCCGGTCGTTCAGACACTGGATGATGAAGGGAATAAATTCCTGCCACAGGCCGGGCTGATTTATAAAATCACGCCAGATATTTCGCTCTACACCAGCATAAGTAAATCCTTTACCCCGTCAACCGATGTTGATGATGCGGGCAATGTCAGTCAACCCGAACAGGGAACGACATGGGAAGCAGGGAGCAAATGGCAAATCACCCCTCGCCTTTTCGCCTCGGTCGCCTTCTACAACATTGATGAAAGGCAGATGTCGTTGAGCATTAACGGCACCACCCGCCCTATTAACAAGGCGCGGTCTCAAGGGGTTGAGCTTGAGGTTAATGGTGAAGTGGCGCCCGACTGGGACATCAGTGCCAATTACAGTTATGACAATGCCGAAATCGTCGATGACAGAATTAATCCGGCCAACAACGGCCATCGCCTTCAGAATGCACCTGAACATGCCGGGGCGCTTTACCTGAGTCACAACCTGGTGATACGCAGTTTACCCGGTGATTTTCGTGTAGGTGGTGGCGCACGCTATGTTGGCAGTCGCGCCGGCGATCCGGATAACAGCTTCTCTTTGCCGGATTACGTTGTCGCTGACGGCTTTATTGCCTGGAACAATCAGCTACTGGGTAAAAAAACGCAGTTAAGACTGAATCTTAATAACCTGTTTAACAAACACTACTACACGTCGAGCGGCGGTAACCTGCGCGTACGTGAAGGTGAAACCCGTAACCTGATGGTGCAAGCCCGTGTTGAATTCTAATCCCTGCAAAACAATCTGGCGGCTCCTGCTCCTGCTGCTCTCCATGACAGTCAGCAGCGTCGCCTGGGGCAAGACGATTACTGATATTAATGGCGATCGGGTTGATATTCCCGATCGTCCTCAGCGTATTGTTCTCGGCGAAAGCAGAATGTTGTACACCTTCGCCATGCTGGAACCCGGCAATCCGTTCAAAAGGCTGGTCGGCTGGCCACAGGATCTGAAGAAGTATGACCGGCAAACATGGAATATTTTCGCGCACAAATTTCCAGAGATGCTCAACATACCGTCGTTAGGTTTTGATGGAATAAATGATATTAATCCTGAACAGGTGATTGCGTTAAAACCAGACGTGGTGATCCTGCCCGAGTTCGCCCGCAGCAGTGATGCCGGGCAACGGCTGGAAAAGGCGTTGAAAGCGGCAAACATTCCCGTGGTTAAAATCGATTTGCGGGTCCATTTACTGCAAAACACCACGCGGAGTGTTGCCATCCTTGGGGATGTACTGGATCAGCCACAGCGTGCATCGGCGTTCAACCAGTTTTATCAGCAACATATGCAGGTTATTCAGCAGCGCCTTGCCCGTTATCAAGGCCCTAAACCTACCGTGCTGCTACAGCTCCACCTGGGCCGCCGCAATGAATGTTGCGTCACCGCTGTGAATGGCAGTCTCGGCGAGGTGTTGCCGCTGGCAGGGGGAGATAACATTGCCGGTAAAACCCTGGCTGGCGTTTTTGGCCGACTGAATGAAGAAGCCGTGATTGTCGCGCATCCGGATTTTTATTTTGCGACAGGTAGCGGAGACAGCGGCGATTCATCGGATCTGAAGATCGGTCCCGCCATCAGTTCGGCTGAAACACGCGCGTCCCTGATCCAGCTGACTGCGCAACAAAATGGCCTTAAGCAGCTTCGGGCCCTTCATAACGGTCATGCTGCCGCGCTGTGGCACAACTTTTATCTCAGCCCGTGGCACGTTGCGGCAGCGGAATTTTTTGCTAAAACCCTTTATCCGGATCGGTTTAAAGACGTTGATCCGGAACACACCCTGCAGCAGATATTCACCACGTTCCTGCCTGTTCCCTATTCAGGAACCTACTTTTATTCGCTGGAGAAAGCATCGCCTTAAAGCGCGGTCTGGCGGCAGACTGAACATCGCGCCGCCAGAACCGGCTGGTATAATATCAGTGTTGGTTTTTGACCCTTACGATATCGGCCATCACTGATAACGCTATCTCCGCAGGCGTTTTACTGCCAATGGCCAAACCTATCGGTGCCTGAATCCTGGCCAGCTCATCCTCAGCCAATCCGGCTATCGTCGTTAAGCGTGCCTTACGCTTAGCGCTGTTTTTTACCGATCCCATGATGCCGATATAAAAAGCGTGCGTATTGACCGCTTCCATCATGGTTAACTCATCAATACGGGGATCGTGTGTTAACGACACAATAGCGACAGCAGCATGGGCACCGTTTAACTCCAGCCAGCGCGCAGGATGCTGTGGCACAATCGTCACGTTGTCTTCACCCGAAAAATGACGCTCCAGTTCACTTAACATTGCCGAACGATGCTCACAGACGCGCACATGAAAACCCAGAAGCTGCCCAAGACGAATGCATTCAAACGCAACCGTGGAATACCCTGCCACCAACAGTTCAGGAATCGCGCCGACTGGCAACACGATGTCGGGGTCCTGATAGCTAAGCACGGGTAACGCGGCCGACGTTGCAACCCTCTCCCACGATGCGCGCTCGCCCACGGACAACTTTTTGATCATCCGGGTTTGGCCGATAAGCGCCTGATGCATCGCACTTAACAACGCGCCGCTGAGCATGTCAGGAAGCAGATGTTCCACCAGCACGTCCAGACGGCCGCCACAAGGCAACTGCACCCGGGTTTGCCGTCCGCCATCACCATATCGGACAACCTGGCTGCTTATCCGGTAATGCCCTTCCGCCAGACGTGCCAGGAAATCTTCTTCAATGCAGCCGCCAGAAAGCGAGCCACAGCAATCACCGCAGGCGTTAATCGCCATCATTGTCCCCGGCGCGCGTGGGGACGAACCCCAGGTGCGAAGTACGGTGCACAGCCAAATCGCCTGTCCCGCCTGATGCCAGTTCAAGGCCGTTTCGATAACCCGCTGATCCAGCGTAATCATGAGCTGCTCCTTACTCGCAGTAAGTCTTCCGGGTAATCAATATCCTCCAGGCAGCCCCGATCGCTGAGCGGCACATAGCGGATTTGCTGGTTTAACAGCAAATGTTGTGCCCCCGTATCGCCTGAAAGCTGTTGCAGCGCGGGAAAAAATGCTCGCTGGAAGCCAACCGGATGGCCTGGCTGTCCTTTGACCCACGGGCGTACAAGCGGTGAAGCATGCAACGCCTGCTCCACCGCCTGATAGCTGTCAGTCGTGACAAAAGGCATATCGCCGAGCGCGATAATGACGGCATCATAGTCCAGGCAGGCGCTGACGCCTGCTGCTATGGAATCTCCCAGCCCCTGACTGACACATAAAACAGCACGCACGTTGTCCAGCAGCACATGAATAGCCTTATCTTCCGGGCGCGTCACAACAATGATATCCATACCGCTTGCCCTTGCCTGTTCCAGCGAATGCCGGAGGACGGCTTTTCCTTGCAGTACCGCCAGCAGTTTATGCTGGCCGCTTGCCTGTCGAAACCGGCGGCTCATCCCCGCCGCCGTGAGCACAATCGCCGTCTTCACATCCGCCTTCCCGGCAACCTCGCTACCCATATTTAAAGGATTTTATCCAGCGTGATGGGTAAATCCCTGACGCGCTTACCGGTCGCGTGATAAACCGCATTGCTGATAGCCGCAGCGACTCCCACGATGCCCAGTTCACCGACCGTTTTCCCGCCCATGCTGGTGGCCTGATAATCAGGTTCGCCGACATCAATGGTGGTAATCTCGGGAATATCCGCATTCACTGGAATCAGATAATCGGCAAGATTATTGTTAATCACCCGACCATTACGCGGATCGATAATGCCGCCTTCGAGTAATGCCTGACCTACCCCCATGATCATGCCGCCCACCCACTGACTTCGGGCGAGTTTAGGATTATAAAGTCGGCCACTGTCGAAGGCCGCGACCATACGTTTCAACCTTATGGTGCCAAAGTCTTCGTCCACCCGCACCTCAACAAACTGTGCGCTCCAGCTGTGGGCCGAGACCGTATCCGGTCGGCTCATTTCATTCAGGCTACCGGTAACGCTGTCCCGTTCCTGCGCAGACATGTTCGGTGAAAACGTGCCGCCTTCAACGCTGAGCCCATTAAGGTTAGCCAGCTTAAGCAGCGCCCCCAAATCAATGGCCTGAGACGGTTTAGCCGTGAGATGGATGCCACCCTGGGCCAGAGTGAGTTGGTCATGCGAAATGCCGGCAAGAGGGGAACCTGAGGTCTGACTGGCCAACGCCAGTAAACGGGCGCGCAGCTTTTTCGCGGTATCGTCTACGGCAGCGGTCAGATTCCCTGCCAGCTGGGAGCCGCCCGCAACGCCAGCCCGGGGCAGTTGCGTATCGCCTAATTCAACATCAATGCGCTGTGAATCAACGCCCAGAATATCTGCGGCGGTTTGCGCCAGTATGGTGTAAGTGCCGGTACCAATATCCGCTCCTGCGCATTGCACAACGAACTGACCTTGCGGAGAAAGCAGAATTTTAGCTTCCGCTGGCATGGTGTTGACCGGGTAGGTCCCCGAGGCCATTCCCCAGCCAATCAGTTCGCGTCCTTCACGCATCGATCGGGGCGCCATGACGCGTTTATCCCAACCAAACGCCTCAGCCCCTTTTTGGTAGGCCTCTTTAAGCCGACGTGAACTCCAGGGAAGATCTTTTTGGTAATCACGATCGGCCCAGTTAAGTAGCCGAAAAGCCAGGGGATCAAGATCCAGTGCGTAAGCCATCTCATCCATCGCCACTTCAAGACCGAACGCGCTGGGGTTTTCACCCGGTGCGCGCATCCAGCCAGGCGTCACCGTATTAATAGGTCTGACCTGATGTTGGGCAGAGAGGTTTTCGATGGCATACATGCGGCCAGTGACCTTGCTGCAGTTTTCGGCGAACACGTCAATAAGTGATGTCTCACTAAAACTGCGCAGGATAACGGACTGAATCTTTCCTTCCCGCGTCGCCCCCATTTCCAGCTGTTGTGAGGTTGCCGGACGTCCGCCCAAACCCGTGAAGGTTTGCGGTCGCGTCAGTGACACACGAACCGGACGATTGAGCGCGCGCGAGGCCACACAGGCCAGCGCAACATGTGTGTAAGGCACGGGCTTAGAACCGAAGCCGCCCCCCACATAGGGCGAAATGATACGCACCTGTTTGGGTGAGATGCCCATCCATTCCGCAATTTCGACCTGGGCGCCCATCACCCACTGGCTGGGTTCCCAGACGGTCATATGATCGTTCTCCCATTGTGCAATACAGCCATGGGGTTCCATGGGCATATTGTATTCACGCGGGGTCGTGTAGCGCTGATTGATGCGGACTTCAGACTGGTTCATGGCGCTCTGCGCATCACCCATCTCAATATCCTGAGGTGGGAGCGGCTTGGGTTCCACCCCTTCATCTGTCGGTGATATCAGCGCAGGCGTGGTGTCATAGTCAATCTCTACCAGCGAAGCTGCGTAAGTTGCCTGTTCGAAGGTTTCGGCCACCACCAGGCCAATGTTCTGACCGTTGTGAATAATCACGTCATCCTGGATCGGCGTGTAGGTTGTCTGCGCGGCGCCCCCGTCAGCGATTGCCGTCGGCTGATGAATTTTCAGTGAATTGAGATGCGTATAAACGGCAATAACACCCGCTGCGCTTTCTGCTTTAGTGGTATCCATGTGTCTGATGCGACCGCTGGCGACGGTGGACTGGATGACCACGCCGTGCACAGCATTCTCGGGTGTATGTTCGATCGCGTAACGCGCTTTTCCTGTCACTTTAACCTCACCATCACCCCGGGTGCGCGGCGTTCCCAGTCCTGACAGGCTTGCGGGTGCGCGGCGATAGCGTTCGTTGTGATCGCCTGTGGAATCCACGGCGTTCCCACTGTGAAGCAGGTCGTTTTGGTCATGGGTCATACGATTTCTCCTGCCGCCATCAAGGCGCGTGCGATTACCCGCGGTGTAAGCTGTATTTTATGCGCATTCCCGGAGAGCGCCTGTGTTTCCTGGTTAATCAGCTCTGCAGCCTCATACAGCGTTTGGTGCTCAAAAGGCTGTCCTGTCAGTGCCTGTTCAATGCGGCGCGCGCGCCAGGGTTTTGTTGCCACACCACCTAAAGCAATATGGACCGTTTCGATCATTCCCTGATTAAGCGTGAGTCCAACGGCTGCACTGGCGCTGGCGAATTCGTAGGAGGTGCGATCGCGGACTTTTAAATAGTGAGACTGCTTAAGCGCCGGGGAGCATGGGATCTCAATGGCTACGATGATTTCATCCGCCAGCAACGCATGTTCATGATGGGGTGTATCACCTGGCAGAAGAAAGAAATCTTCAATCTGAATGCGTCGGCTCTGCTGCTGGCTGTTTTGCACCACAACCGTTGCATCGAATGCCGTCAGAGCGACCGCCAGGTCGCCGGGATAAACCGCCACACAGTGGTCGCTGTTTCCCAGAATAGCGTGGTTGGTATTCACACCATGCCGCGCAGCGCAGCCGGAGCCAGGCACGCGTTTATTGCACGCAGAGAAGGTGGCCGGATCGCGATAATACGCGCAGCGTGTGCGCTGGCATAAATTGCCGCCGATAGTAGCCATGTTGCGAATCTGAGGCGACGCCGCCTGCCATAAGCTGCCGTACAAAGCCGGCGCCTCGCGTTCACAGGCCGGATGATTCGCCAGCTCACTCATAGTGACCAGAGCGCCAATGGTGATGTTATCCTGACCAAAATCAATCGCAGACAAGTTGGGTAATCCAGCGATATCAGTGAGCCGGGACGGCGTAAAGACACCACATTTCATTAAATCGAGTTGTGTCGTCCCACCCGCGATAAGATGATTTTGGGGATGTTGTTTGGCGCCAGCAGCATCCTCAACGGACTGCGCAACCTGCCAGTGAAATTCATTCATCGTGCCTCCTCCGCCATTTCCGCCGCGGCCTGTTTAATGGCATCAAGAATGAAAGGATAAGCACCGCAGCGGCAGAGGTTGCCACTCATATATTCCCGAATTTCGTCGTCAGAACCGGTATGGCCTTCTTTGATACAGGCCACCGCAGACATAATCTGACCTGGCGTACAGTAGCCGCACTGGAAACCATCATGCTCAATAAAACAGCGTTGCACCGGGTGCAGTTCACCCGAGGACTGTTCCAGACCTTCAATTGTGGTCACGGCTTTACCTTGCGTCTGCACGGCCAGTGTCAGACAACTCAGTACCCGCTGCTCGTTTACCAGTACGGTACAGGCACCGCACTGCCCCTGATCGCACCCTTTCTTGGTACCGGTCAGGTTAAGATGATCGCGCAGCGCATCTAATAAGGTTACGCGAGGATCGATGCTGATCTGTTGGGTCTGACCATTGACCTGCATCGTTAACGGTATTGTTTCTGACATTGTCTTTTTCCCATGGTTGCAGGGCCGGTTAGGTGATCGGTTACTTATACATAACGGGCGAGATAAGAACGGGGAAAGCCGGATAACCCTGATGTTTACATGCGTATGTACGTCATTAGGTTTAGCACTTATTTTCAGGGTAAGAGGTAAAAAGACGACGATTGCGTTAATTAACACGGCTGGTCGCCCTGTTCATTCAGGCGACCAGCACAGTAATCAGCAGGAGGATTTAGACAGGCGAGAAAGTTTATAGTGAGTGGTGATAAAGCTGACGATAAAGACCAGAGCGAAAAGCACCACAATGGTTGGTGCGGGAGCACTGTCAATAAAAAATGAGAGATAAACCCCGCAGAGTGAGACGACCAGCGAAACAAACGTCGCCAGTATCAACGCATGGGAAAACCGATCCGTCAGCAAAACGGCAATCGCTCCGGGTGCAATAAGCAATGAAATCGATAAAATAATCCCTACTGCCTTAAGCGTTGCCACAATGGTCAGAGACACCATACACAACAGGCTATAATGCAGCCAACGCACCGAAAGCCCGCACACCTGAGCCTGTTGAGGATCAAAGCTGAACAGCATGAAATCGCGCCATTTCAGGCCGACGACAGCGACAATCACAGCGGCAATGCCTAACGTCTGAAAAATATCGCTTTGGCTGATCCCCAGCATATCGCCGAATAAAATATGGTCGAGGTGGATCTCCGGTTTCAGGGCGATGTACAAAATCAGGCCAACCGCAAACATCCCGGAAAAAACAATACCCAGAACCGTGTCCTGCTTGATTCTGCTGTTCTCTTTAAGGTAGCCACTGGCGACAGCACAAAACAAACCGGCACTGAATGCGCCCACTGCCAGAGGTAATGCCATCATCCACGCCAGCACTATGCCTGGAAAGACAGCATGGCTCATCGCATCACCCATCAACGCCCAGCCCTTCAGGACCAAAAAGACTGACAGCAGCGCACAAGGCACGGCAACCACCGCCGCGATGAGTAAAGCATGATTCATAAAACCAAACTGAAAAGGTTCCAGCCACATCATCTTGTCTCCCGCACAGCATGCGCCTGGGCACGACGACGATTCGCCAGCACACCGTGCTTAGGCGCAAAGATGAAGGCCAGTAAAAAAAGTAACGTTTGCGCAACGACAATAATGCCGCCCGTTGCGCCATCAAGATAATAACTTGCCCACGCGCCCATAAAGCTCGTGATGCTGCCAATGGCAACCGCGATGGCAAGTAGCCGGGGAAAGCGATCGGTCAGCAACCAGGCCGTTGCCCCTGGCGTGACAACCAGACAGATAACCAGAAACGCGCCCACAGTTTGTAACGCAGCCACGGTCGAAACGGCCAACAAAGTGAAAAATAAGATCTTAAGACGCACCGGATTTAAACCAACGGCGCGAGCATGGTTTTCATCGAAAAAGGTGACCATTAAATCTTTCCATTTGAAAAACAAAATGGCGACAGAAGTCAGTCCGATAATAAGCAGTTGAATGATATCGGAAGGCGCAATAGCCAGAATATTGCCCAGCACGATAGTCTGAATATTTACAGAAGTGGGATTGAGGGAAACCATAAACAGCCCAAGGCCGAAGAACGAAGAAAAAATCAGGCCGATGATGGTATCTTCTTTCAGCCGCGTGCGCTGGTTGAGCAACAGCATGCTCCCTGCCGCTAAGCCCCCTGATAAAAAAGCGCCCAACGCAAACGGCAGTCCGAACATGTAAGCGCCCGCGACACCGGGAACAATAGAGTGTGACAGCGCATCACCAATAAGCGACCAGCCCTTTAACATAAGATAACAGGACAGAAAGGCGCACAGCCCGCCGACCATGGCTGAAATCCACATGGCGTTCAACATATATTGATAACCAAAAGGTTCAAGGAGCGCGGTCATCGTTTACCCCATGATGAATGCGTGTCCATGGATGCATTAACCGGACGTTCATGATCGGCGATAACCTGCGTGATACCGCCCTCAGTCATGACATGGCGCAGTACGCCACTGAATGTGCGCTCCAGATTCTGCTGCGTAAACGTCGTCGCCGTGGGGCCGCTGGCAAGAACCGTGCCTTTAACCATGACGGTGTAATCACAAAACTCGGTCACGGAGCCAAGATTATGGGTCGAAACCAGCATAGTTTTTCCTTCCTCCTTTAGCTCACGCAACAAGCTGATGATTTTGGCCTCGGTATGAACATCAACGCCGGTGAAGGGTTCATCCAGTAAAATCACCTCGCCCTGTTGCGCAATGGCCCGCGCAAGGAAAACGCGTTTCTTCTGACCGCCGGAAAGCTCACCGATTTGGCGATGGCGAAAATCCAGCATGTCAACGCGTGCCAGCGCGTCAGTCACCCGATCGCGATCCTGCCGTTTAGGGATACGCATCAGGCCCATATGTCCATAGCGCCCCATCATAACCACATCATCCACCAGAACCGGAAAAGACCAGTCAACCTCCTCGGCCTGCGGCACATAGGCGACCAGGCTACGGCGAAGCGCCTTACGCGTTGGCAATCCCAGTACGCTGATATGGCCCGATCGCGCAGGTACAAATCCCATAAGCGCTTTGAAAAGCGTAGATTTACCCGAACCATTTACCCCGACGAGTGCAGCAATTGACCCGGCTGGCACGCTAAAGCTGGCGTTGTGCAACGCTGTATGCCCGTTACGGTAGGTTACCGAGAGGTCCGAAACGACAATTGTGGGGTTCATGGTGTTTTCATCCCGTCCTGAATGCCGTTAACCAGCGTCTGGGTGGTAACTTTCAACAGGTCAAGATACGTTGGCACAGGCCCCCTGGCCGCGCTTAATGAGTCAACGTATAACACACCGCCATAATGTGCGTGCGTTTCGCGCGCGACCTGGCGTGCAGGTTTATCGGAGACGGTGCTTTCACTGAAGATGACGGGAATGGCATTCTTTTTCATCTGATCGATGACGTTCCGAACCTGCTGTGGCGTTCCCTGCTGATCGGCATTGATTGGCCAGAGATAAAGTTCTTTAAGCCCTAAATCACGTGCCAGATAGGAAAAAGCGCCTTCGCTGGTCACTATCCAGCGTTTGTTTTCTGGTATGGCGGCGAGTTGCTTACGAACAGGTTCGAGTGCTGCAACGATCTTTTGCTTATAGGCGGCTGCGTTCTGCTGATAGGTGCTGGCATTGGCCGGATCGTGCTTTACAAGCGCATCACGAATATTATCCACATAGATCAGTGCGTTATCCGGTGACATCCATGCGTGAGGATTGGGTTTGCCATTATAAGGTCCTTCCCCTATTCCTATCGGAGAAACGCCCGTTGAAACAACAACTTCAGGAACGCCTTTGAGATGTTGATAAAAACGTTGAAACCACAATTCCAGATTCAAACCATTAGCCATCACCAGCTGTGCACCCTGTGCACGTTTAATATCGCCTGGGGTCGGTTGATACTCATGAATTTCGGCACCAGGTTTGGTGATTGACGTGACCTCAGCCGCCTCCCCTGCCACATTTTTTGCCATGTCAGCAATAACGGTGAAGGTCGTGACGACCTTAAATTTATCAGCCGCATAGCTGTTGAGGCTAATAAAAACACTCAACATCATGCCAAGTGTTGAAACCGATAATTTACTCACCATGTTCGTCATCCTGAGATTAATGAAGAAAGCGCCAATAATTTAGCTCGTGCTAAATTTTATAGCACAGGCTATAAAATTCACACAGAAACACTTTGTGAAGTTTTTTAATGAAATGAATGGAAGTTTTAAGTTTTGTAATGCAGAGTGGCTAACTAGTTATTCTGAAAGTAAAAGTCCAGCAGTGTAGCGCCATCGAATAATGAAGAAACCGTCCTGATGCAGGTCCATAAAGTGGATGGATCAACGCTGAGCGCGCGCAGGGTAAAACAGGAACGCTATGCTTTGCTAAAATAAACTTGTCGTATGAAAGGCAAAGGAGGTCATTTTGTTACTTTCCCAGCAGCACCTGACAAACACGATCATCGGAGAAGCCGCTCTGAACCTGATCGCCATCAATCAGGACGTCAGTGTGGAGTCTCTTGTCGATGAGCTTAAAGTAATGACCCGGTCTGAAGTGGATGAAGCCAGGCTGTCACAGCTCGATGATGCAACCAAATGGCTGATGGGTTTCAGGCAAATTGGTTCGCGCCTGACTTCAGGCAGAGGCTGGTCTGCACGCAAATCAGCGTTTTCAGGATCTTCAGACAACGACGGCGATGACATTGTCATAAAATAGTTCTATGCTCACATTTTACGCATTGTGTTAACTTTTAAGCTTAATTTTGGCACAATGCTTGATGACATCCCCCCCTACTTCACACCTCTGTAACTCTTTGTTTTTAATCAATTAGCATTTTTTGCACAAAAAACTCCAGTTAAGACTATCAAAATTCTGTACAAGTTTTTGAAAGATGTATAACTTTCGCTCTATGGCAAAGTACATTTTAACCACCTGAGGATAATCGTATGCGTCAGAACGGACATGCACCGGATAATACCAGCGACATCGCCCGTTACTTCAGCCAGGCAAATTTGCCCTCTCAGCAGGAAACGCTGGGTGAGATTGTTGTTGAGCTACTGCGCGCAGGCCAAACACTTTCACGCAAAGCAATTTGCAGTAAATTGCTCCATCGTCTCGACGGTTGTGATGCCACAGAGCAGCAACGTCATTACCAGGAGCTGATTGGATTACTGTTTAGTCGCGAAAGCTAATATAAATTTAACGCTTTAAAATTAATTCGTTACCTGAAGTAATTTCTGATCGGGCAGTACCATGTTTACTCACAGGGATAGTACTGCCCACAGCTGACGCGGGAAGGTTAGCTGTCCCCCGTCATCGTAGCCGGAGCGTGGCTACAAATTCGTAATCAGAGAAGCCAGTATGTACAGAAGTGAAGAAGAAAAAATAACGGATGTCATGATTGGTGAGGCCGTTCTGATCTTACTGAAATCAGAAAGTCCGATATCCAGCAATGCACTTATTGCTCAACTTGAAGCAATGGCAAGTGAAACCGAGGACGCAACCAGGCTGAAAGCCATCAAAGTTGCGATTGTTGAAGTACAAAAAGGCATGGCCACAGCGAACAGTCGCCGCCGGGTGGATCTTCCCGAGCGCGATAAACACCGTTTGAACAACGACGGCCCACCAGAAGGCTCTAAAAAACACTGACGCTGGCGTCTAAGATTTAAGCTGTGCCAGCGAGAGAAAAGATGGGCATCAAAGTGTGTTATGCCTGGTAACCCTTACTACTTAATGACCTTGTCGGCTGACTCCTTAAGACGCAACTGACGATTCTTAGAGAATGATAACTATGCAACAGAGCACATCAGATTTAGCCATCATCGAGTTTTTTCGCAGTGAGGGAGAGCATCTTGCTCAGGAGACTGAGCTGCTTGGCAGAGTTATCAGAAATATTGTCAGTGACGAAAAACGCGTAACCAATAAAGCGATCATCCTGTACCTCATCGCAGAACTCGAATCGACGGATGATGAGTTCCACATCGAACTGTTACGCAGAACTCTTGAAATCGTGGTAGGACGTACGCCAGACGATGCAGGTGTGTAGTTTCGCATCTGACATCTGTGGTGAGGGCGTTTATCCTAAGTCAGCGTGAGTTTGTTGACCTGCAACGCAGCCAGATTGCAGGTCACTCTTAATGCATTTTGCGTGAGAAAAAATGGATTGCGCGCTGGCAAAGTACTTTAAATCTTTTGTCTCGGCTGTCCTGACTTAAACGAAACAATGCATCTGTGATCTGGTGAAACTGCACGGGCTCACCTACCTTCAGAAGTTCACTCACCACCGCCCCAATCAGCGCACGAATGTCGTTGTCTTCATGGTTATTCACATAACCTCCAACCGGTGTATGTATATACAGACTAACACTTTTATAGTCAGGAAAACAAAGCCGGCAGAGGAAATAAACCTTAAGCGAAGCGGTAGAATCTACTTATATTATTGATTTAATTATACAATAATTTTATTTTTCCACGATCAATCTAATGAAATGGTTATTCTTTTCTAAATCGGATAAAACGTAAATTTTTATTACTTTTTGTCAATTTTATGGACTTGTTCACCGGTCATATTCTGGAAGTTAATCCCTCTATTTAAATTGCTACACCACTTTTAAAATACAGTCTTAAAATAATCATTCCTGCTAGCAATGGCGGCACCTGAAATAAAATCTCACGTAACCGCCATTTATAAAAATCAACTAGTAAAGCTTTTTTGCATTATACAATGTAATAACAATCGCGCCAGCCGCAAGGGCGATGAGGAAAATTCCCAGTCCAATCATAGCGTTAAATGCATAGGTTTTAAACAGTAATAGCCCGACAATGCACCCCGTTAAAAAAGATAATACCGTGGTTAAATGTGTATAGAGCTGCTTCTGAGCAAATCGTCTGTCGCAAGGTTCTGCCCGGGATATAAAAGATGATAAATAGGAACCTAAGGCGATGCCTGCGTCAGTTAGCGTACCGGTAATATGGGTTGATCTGACACGGCCGTTCGACAGTTGCGTAGAAGTCGCATTATGTAAGCCCATCAGGAAGCCCAGCATCAACAATACTTCACCGTTGTAGCTGGGTGAATAAAACCATTTTTCGAAGAGTGAGGCTGCCGTCAGTGCAAACCCTTCAGCCAGAATGATCAGGCAGAAGATGGTTCTGATTTTCCGTCTTTCGCCGGCAATAATGAACAATCTCGCGGTGGTACAACCGATCACAAACGCAGAAATCAGACCCGCAAGGAAAACCAGACTATCAAAGTCAGAAGTGAAAACTTCGTTAGAAATCTGAGAAGTATTACCGCTCATGTGTGACGGAAAAAAACCAAACGCGCCTAAAGCCATTGCGTTGAGTATCCCGGCAGTCGTTGCCAGTGCCAGAGCCAGATATCTATCCTCGGTATGTGACCGTATTTTCTTCTTCTTTATCAGCACGCGGTTCCCCTATAAATGTGCATAAATATCAGTCTGGATCCTGAGGCTCCAGACAACTAATAGTAGTATGCTTTTAAAAACTCAGCGGTGAATACAGATAAGTCTGGGTCTGTAACCTGTTAATTGTATTGATTTTTATAGTTTCATTGACTGATTTCATAAAACGTCAATGCCGGTCATATTTTTTATGCTGCTCATGACCAGGGCTGGTGCCTGGTGTAACCCGATAGCCTAATCCAGGCAGAGGATTTAACTAATAGCGCTATTTATGGCAGGATATGCGACCGGACTGATGCCCCTGTTGGCCAGTGAGAAGAATGACTCTGGATGGATAGATGACAGTACTAAAACCCGCTTTTCTTATCCCTGCCGCCCTTGTCGTTGGGTTCCTGGGGTGGTGGCTGACACCTCATTATGACGCTGAAGATGAAAACTACTACATTTCTGTGCTCTGCGCCGTACCTCAACAAAATGAGCAACAGCTGCAGAAAGACATGAAAAACGTTATAGAAGGCAGTAATTCAGACTATGCGTTGCAAAAAATATATTTTGTTCCTGGCCTGGCCGCTCGGGTGATCGACAACTGGAAAAGTCTGACTCAAGAACAGCAGCAGCAGGCAGCACTTAGCAATCATGCGTGCTCGCAGTTGCTAATGACCAACAAGTAATACATTGGGAGTTAAGCACTATGATGCCTGTACGGAAAAACTATGCTTCGCTTGGGGAAGTCACTGCCCCCTATGTTCATGCCGTCAGCCACAATCAAACACTCTATGTCTCAGGCTTAACTGCGTTTGGCACGCCTGCAAACCAGGGGGATATCGCGGCGCAGGCTGAAGTGATTTTTGATCAGCTGGAAAGCATAGCGGCGGCTGAAAACACCTCTCTGCAACAACTCATTAAGGTCACCCTCTTTGTAACCTCTTTTAAAGATATTGATGCACTCCGCAACGTGCTGTTTAAACGTTATGGTGATTATTTACCTGCGAGCGCATTGGTACAGGTTAGTGCTCTGTTCTCACCTGACTTGCTGATTGAGATCGACGCAATCCTGGGTCTTTGAACATTTATAAACCTCATTTTCTGGGTTATGAAAAGGCCAGAAATTGAGGTAACGCAATGATGTTCGAGACAGTACTTAATCCAGTGCAACTCACTGGCAATGGGAGCAAAGTTTCATTTCGCGCAAAGCCGTTCAAACCACGCAGAGCGACCTGAACCTTCGCTGGCTGTTATCGACAGATATATCAGATGACGACAGATGTTTTCAGGCCTGGCATCTATTCCGGCAAAAAAGACACAACAAATTCTGATCATAGGGCATGATTAACATCTGATTATGATCGTCTTTCCCTTCTCTCATCCTTGACCCAACGTTTTATACTTCAGTTGCCGCACCGTCAGATGGCATTGAACGAACAGGTTTATGCGTAAGTGGCACAGTGCTGAAAGGCTATAAATGCCCCCGACGTTAGTGATGCTGAGTAGTCTGGTGGAAGTTCTGGAATCGTTGAGTAACAAAGCCCCCTGCCCTACCCTTTACTTACCTGAAGCTCAGTGCTGGCTAATAGCCACTGACCATTATTGCCTTGAAACGCGCATGACACATGAATTGTCACTGAACTCTCATCTCTCCATCTTCACCCATTACCGCTTTCACTCTGCGGTCACGCTGGCAAAGACATTTTCGTCTTGAGAGATACGTATGTTGTCGAATCGCCGCTTGTGCCTTGTCTTCGTGAACGCTTACGCCAGTCGCACTCCACGCCGGGCTTAACAGTTTCAGTTAACGAGGAAGGCTGCGCGCTTTTCGGCTTGAATGCTGAACCAGTGGCTATCTGCTCATAAATAGAAATCGTGTAAGACTCCCATTTACACAAGGCTGATATACGTGGCGCAAATTGCCATTAGGTGCATAAGGTAAATTTCAGCCTGAAATCGCCAACATTTAGGTGTTACTGATTACAGTGAACGTTTAAGTGGCATTCACTGTAATCAGTGAAAGAGGAAATAAAAACCAGCCAGAGGATGAATGATTTTTTTGAACGTCAAAAACACAGGCAAACCTTTATATTATGTTAAATAATCAGGCACGGTCGCAAATTTTCGCCCCTGAAATCGTTGACGTCCTGAGAAGACAGTGACGTATTTTTCCTTCGATTTGGCTAAAACACGTTAATACCGCCACGTGGATTTCCCTTCGTGGCGAGTCGTCATTTATCTGCTTTAAAGCGATTTTAAGCCTGTTAAAAACAGTTGTCCCCAACCCGCCATCATGTGAAGAATACTTTTAACCAGGGTGAGCAACGCATCTTAACCGTTCACTGTACACTGCAACCCAGATACCTATGTAAAGCCTGGATGATGCGATCAAAAAAACCTGTCTAAACGGCCACTTGCCAGCGAGGCTTGCCTGTTTTCATAATGACTGCTTTCAACAATTTCATGCAGCAAACCCATTGATAAGTATGAATTTCAGCCTGAAATCGCCAAACAGGTCATCTCCGATTGCTGATTACAGTGGTTGTGATTCGCTGTAATCAGTATCGAAAGTCATTCCCGTGATTGACGCGGGATGTGGCCTCAGCAGGATGAAATAAACAAAACTCAGCCAACATGAGCATGTTATGAGTGAAAACCAGAACAGTTAATCTCAAAAGGATCTCGTTGCCGATTCACTGTAATCAGTTGTTCATCATGGATGGAAATGTGACAGTGCCACACACAGTCGATAATCAAGCCTATGACCTACGTTTACAGATTACAGTGAACGTCGGGTTGGCCTGAATGCAGCTTATAGTATTTAGTAAAAACATCATGCCAACGCCAGAAGCCGTTAGCTTTCGCCCGGGCATCACGGTTCTGTAAGGAATAGCGTTTTCTCCTCCTGCAGGCACTGATGCGAATTTGATAAAATGCTGTACAGCATCAGGCTTTTACTTTCATTAGCGCCTAACAGAACGCTTTCGCTCTCCAGCCTTGTCTCTTACTGATTCGAATAATACCTGGGCTGAAACGGGTTTTGGATGATGACTGCACCGATTTCAGCTTGTCGCTGTGCATTCTGTCGTCGCGTCAGCGCTCGTTTTCACTAAATCGTTATGTTATCAACGTGAGGCCGATTGCCAGGCGTGAATCTGTTCCGCTTAAGCGAAAGGCCAGAGTCACGATGCAAACTGCGACATGTTTTTTAGCATCGGGGCATGAAACCAACTCCATGTGCTTAACTTACTTACTCCTAAAACGCCTATCAGTAAGGCGAAAGATTGGCGCATGTCTCTGTCATTAAGGCTTTCTCAACTTATCCACTTTTTCTGTGGATAACTAAGGGATATTTTCTGTATATCAATTTAACCAGAGTTTGACCGGGACGTTCGTCTTCAAAAAAATAACAAAGCAAAACCCTGACGCATTGACTTCTCTCAGAAACCGAGGGATTACTTTTTATCTCTGACTGAATTTCAGGCTGAAATCGCCATCATAAAAACAATATTTTTCATGAAGATAGGGTTGAAAAAAGCGTCTCTTTCGCCCTGACACCGATAATCCACACACTGCTAAATCTCTTATTGCAATCACAGCAACACCGCTAATTGAGATGCCGTCGAAAAATTGCTGTATCCGTCTCTGTTTGTGTAAATATCGCGCAGACTGCATCCAATAAAAATCATCGACGTGATTTGCCCCCACAGCATTGAGCACAATAGACCGTTAGCCATGTCGGTTGGGTTACCTTCTCTGTTAGCATTTTGCCAGCCCACTGCTAACCTCGCTGACGTCAGATAAATCACTCAGGAATGAGGCTGAAACGCTTATAGTCCTTCCGCCAGTCGTTAATGTATTTTTTGGGTGAACACTTTCGCTTAACCCGAGCTTAATCTGACACGCCTTTAGAAAACTACCATTTAAGCTTTCGATAACCCCATAGGTATTTGATCGCCCGGCTGAATAAGCCGAAGCTTAACGCCATGCGCAAAGGTCCACTGGTTCAGTGCCCGCCAGGTAAACGCTGGTGCAGAGTCTGGTCTGGTCTGGTCTGGTCTGGTCTGGTCTGGTCTGGTCTGGTCTGGTCTGGTCTGGTCTGGTCTGGTCTGGTCTTAACGCTACCGGATAGCCATGAAATAGCACAATACTGTCCAGAATACGTGTGACCTGCATGCCAGATATACCTGAGGTAAGAGAAACTGACAGGTATTCATTGGTAAAATCATCAACGCAGATATAACACTTTATTCTGCGTCAGGATGCCTGTGCGTCCATGACGAAATACGGTGACCACGACAGACCAGGAGCAGCAAGACGGAGCAGAGGAAGGCGTTCTGTAACCCGTACTCTACGACCTCGCCTGCAATTAACACCCGGGCCGCTGAGAGGGTAAAGGCATCACAAGTACTTGTGATTAACATGCAGGCCTTCTCGTTGCCGTAGTTTCCCGCTATACGGCGCTAACCGAAACGCCGTCGCTCAGGTGGCAGCGCAATCGAGCGCCCTGAAAAATTCGCATCTGCCACCTGAGGCTGCTTCTCATAGCAGCAAGTCGACAGGAACAAATCAGCATACGTGCACGCACGAGGTCGTGACAGACTCATCACTTCACACCTCACTGCAACCGCTTCCCACTTGCGATCTGTCGTCAGTATTATCGGCTCAACCACCTGTAATGCATCTTCACTCAGGCATCACTTCTGCAAGTCACTTCCTGAGACGGGCTCTCTCTTCTTCAGACGTTTTACTTCAGGGAGTGCCAAGCCATTAAATGTCTTACGCCAGGCGCAAAAGTTTGCGTCAGAAATAATATGCTTACGGGAGGGAATGCCAGCCTCGGCTATGCAAGCGATACTGATGATCTGTTCGTACGAAAACTGTCTTCATTGGGATGTCCTTGCGTTGCTATAACATCATGTTGTGGCCAGCAACGGGGAGCAGGTCAGTCGAATCAAAAATCTTTTAGCACCGAGGCAGACAACCACATTAAAACCACAGGCGGCAGGCGGCAGGCGGCAGGCGGCAGGCGGGAAATATAGCGAATTTCATTTTGGGAAAGTAAATTAAAACACTTAAAAAACAGTATCTTAGAGATAAATTTCAGGCTATTTATTTGGCGATTTCAGCCTGAAATTCGCTATAGCGATATCGAATATTACAGGGATAATGGAAATATGAGGGAATAAAAAACCAGACAATCAGTTTGCCTGGTTTGATATGTTTCATCGGGTCATATACTTCTTTAATGTCTCAGCAATGACCTTATCAAGCTCGTCCTGGAGTTCTTTCGACTGGCGGTTAAACTCATAGCTAAACATTCTTCCTCGCGTTTTTTTGCGCGCAAATCGATCCTTATCAGCAAAGGACCAAAGAGCCACCGCTGTGGTTTTATCTTTCTCAGGTTCTTTAACAAGCGTCTGGCTGCCCTGACGAATCAACCTCAGAATCGTGTTTTTTAACTCGTCCTCAGCCAAACCATCACGAGCCCTGACAACATCGATTTCAGCCGAGATAGCGTTTATCAATGCCTCGACGGTTTGCCCGGTCTCACTCAGTTTATCCGCAGCCTGAAGCAAGGCTTTATAATCAGGATAAGTCAGCTCTGACTGATTAGGAAAAAGAGAGATCAAATCAGCGGGAACGCTGGCAGCTTGTAAAGCACGGGTGACCTTGGCTTGCGAAAGGCCCTGATTTTCAGCAATCTCTTTTTGGGATAAGCCGCCGTCTTTGAGCGCCAGTAATCGCATCCCGACTTCACGCAAATTATGCTCACGAGCCGTCTGAATATCCTGCGCAAGCCTGCGAGCCTCATCCGGAGTGATGACCGCATCGGTCACAAGAATATCCAGACCGGTTTTACAATAAAGTGCTGCCGCGCGACGTCGTGAGCCGTCCAGTATCTCTATACGTTCGCCTTGCATCACACCAATGGCAGGGAAGAACTGCTGAAGCTTAATCGTGCGGATAATATCCCGCAGTGAGTCAGGCGTAAGACCAGACTGATCGCGACCATTCGTTTCCATGGTCACAAAGGTTTTGCTTTCTATCTCATTCGCAGGAATGTGTTCAAAACGGAATACGGCACGTTTTCCTGTGGCAAGAACAAACGTCTGCGAAGGGTTATCAGAGAGTTTTTCTGTGTTTAACGGTGTCTGGCTGAAGGTTCTGCCGATCGTTATTCTTTTCGCACTCATAAAAACCTCAGTTCAGGCGGATAAATTCAATGCGGTCAAAAACCGCTTTAGCGAAGTCTTCGGCGGCAGAACGAGCGTTTTTCAGCGCCTCACTGCTACCTACATAGGTTGACGGATTAGCCGATATAACCGTGTCAAACGACTCACCGCAACGCTCAAAACCATCCAGACGGGGCAGGGTTGCGTCCAGCATGTCGCCGCCGAAAATTTCTTTAGCAAGGCTGTGGCAAAGTTTATGGTCTGCTTTGTTAGAGAGCTTTGACATAAACCCTATATTGCCCTGGAGACGGCATACGGCTCCCGACTCTTCAATAATGCCAATCAGCTCTGGTAAACGAGTCAGGTATTTGAGGGTAGAGTGGAAATCAACCTGTGCCGGTGGGACTGGAGTCATCAGGAGGTCGGATGCGGCGATCGCATTCTTTAAAAATGCATCCAGATGTGGGCCACTGTCGATGAAGATGAAGTCGTAATCTTTTTTAAGCTTAGACACGACATTATCGTATAACACCGAATGAATGTTTTGCCCTGGCAAATGAGTGGCACACAGCTGATCCCAACTTGATGCAATAAATGCGTCATCTATTGATGCAGGTAATACGTCCACACCGGGAATAATGGATGAAACGATAAATTCACTTACCAGCTCATCTCGTGTGACGTTTTGTAGCATCGCCTGAGCGGCAGTCGCCTCCACAAGCCCGACAGAACGCTCGTGATTCAAAAACATCGTGGCAGAAGACTGTGGGTCGAGATCAATCACAAGGATGCGCAGGTCTTCATATAAAAGGTGAGGGTGAGCCCGAAGAGCGTGAGCCAGAGAAACAGTAGAAACCGTCTTGGAAACGCCGCCTTTAAGATTCCCCACAAATAAGGTAAAGGCTTCAGTGTGACGATCGCGATATTTCGGCACGCCGCGATGATGATAGATATCAATAATGTTCTGAATGGACATGGCGTACTTCACCGAGCTACCGGCAGCGCGCTTATCGAACTGATAACCACTCTCTTCCATTTCGTTTACGGCATAATCAACGCTGGCGCGAGTCAGTTTTGGCAGTTTAGCCAGAGCCGCCTTGGCATAAATTTGGTAGTAGCTGTTTTCCTGCAACTCAAGCTTTTGTGCCTGAATTTGTTCAGTAAGGCTCAATAACATGCGTTCGGAACGCTGAGCAACTTTCATGACCTGACTATCATCGTTAGCCATACTTACTCCAAATATGTAGGATTTATGAATTTATACCTAAATCCTGCACACAAGGCAACAAGTTATCATATCAACGCAATACTGTGTTAAATGTAGGACTCCTGATTTCTGTGACTTTGTTCGCACAATTCACTGTGATGAGCGGGACACATCTTGAGCTCGCGCACTTGAAATACCGCCCATTCATCTTCACAGCCTTAACCTTGACGCTTGATCCAGCACACGATAAGGCTGACAAATTCTTTCCCCTGTAAAAGCTGGTAAGAAAAGGCATCAATAACAGTGTCGAACGTTCACTGTAATCAGTGAATGAATGCATTCGAATTTTTGCAGACCTGATGGAGATCAATTCAGTTCCAATACGTGTTACCCGTAAGCAGGAGGGCCAGGCCAATATGCTGATTTAACCGCATATCTGGAGCACAGATTCATGCCGGTTGGCAGCTGTAAGATCGCTAAACTGAAAGATTCACTATAGTCAGCAAAAGATTCACTGTAATCAGTAAAACGAGGGATGGGTGCATCATGAGTTCAGGCCGATGTGTAGCCCTGCTGTGAAGCCGGTAGACAAAAGGGTACTGAGTTGAACGGACTGGCAACTGGCAACTGGCAACTGGCAACTGGCAACTGGCAACTGGCAACTGGCAACTGGCAGGGTGACATATCCCGTTTTTCAACGAAAGAAAAGGGGAGTCATTTCACAGGGCGCCAACAGAGGATTCACTATAATCAGCAAGTGCAGCGCTCAGTATATTCACTGTAATCAGTAAAAGTTATGGGTAACTTTAGGCATTCACTGTAGTCAGTAACCTTCCGCTTTCATTTTGATGGCCCCTTTACGAGGAGTCATCAGGCTGGCCTTTCCCACAGCCAGACTCTAACTTAAACGCAGAACGGCTATGGGACTGAGTTTCAAACATTCACTGTAATCAGTAAATACACATCCAGCCAAACACCTCATACGGGGTTGAATGCTAAACAACTCAATCTACTTCCACCAGCCCCAGCATGGTCAGAGCATTCACTGTAATCAGTATACTTCGTAAGTCCTGACCCGCGGGTCAGTGACCAGAATCAGGCCACGTCTCATCATGGGCGGGCTTACGGGTGAGAGGGGATTCACTGTAGTCAGTAAAACATTCACTGTAATCAGTAAAAGAAGGAAAGGAATTCGGTTGGCTGCAAACGGAACCTGGCCGCGTCAGATGGGATGTTCACTATAATCAGCAAACGTGATTTTCATTTAACCTGCCAGTATCTCAACATTCACTGTAATGAGCTAAGTGTTCACTGTAGTCAGCTGACTTCGTGACAAATGCTGAAGCTTCATCCCAAACGGCACACATCATTCACTGTAATCAGCACTGGCTTAACCCTGTCACTTTTTTTTTTAGCGGAAAAGCACCCAACTGGAACAGGAAAGGCAGGGCAAATAGCCAGCAAAAAAGAGGTAAAAAAAGACACTATTAAACAATGGGTTAACTCTAACATCCACTGTATTCTGTAAATAACAAAGCTCAGTAAATTCACTATAAACAGTATGACGACGCGGAGGTTTGCTTTCGAGCCGACATTCACTGTAATCAGTAAAAGCGGTTTAAACGCATGGAGAGAGGTGTTCTAAAAAAGGTTAGTAAGTGCAAGCTAACTTATAAATTATTGATAAGTTTGCACTTAAAAAAATGGACCGCGAAAGTAGATATGTGAACCAGTCCACTTTTACTGATTACAGTGAACACGACTGATTACAGTGAATGGCCAGCCAACTGCCTGAAGAATTCAGACGAAAATGATAGGCATACGTGTCACTTTTTGGCAAAAGTGACACTGCAACGCGAGGAGTACTGATTACAGTGAACGTTGGGCTCAGTCTTCAAAATCGATCTCATCGAGCGTATCGATTCCTTCCAGGTTACTGATTCCATCAAGTTTCGGTGTTCTGCTGTGAATGATGAAAAATACGGAGCGGCCTCGTTTGACTTCAGAGTAATCAAGGTAGCCAATCTCTTTAAGCTGTTCCATCGCGCGCCGTACCACGTGATTCTGCGTGGTAATCTTTGAGCCAAGATTGAGCCGCATACGTAAGCGGGCAAGAGAAATGGGCGCAGGGTTGGTCGGCAGGCTCTCCAGGAACGTATAAAGCGCCTGAGCCGATTCTTTACGCTTAAGGCGGGAGATAGCCCTCAGCTGCAGTAAAACCTTATGGTCGAAGTTATACAGCTCAAAGAGCTTGGGATCAGCCTGTATGCGAACAATGTCTTTTTCACGATCGTAATAAGCTGACTGTACCAGATGCGTATGATAGGCCTTACCGTTACCTTCAAAAGAGAGAGTGTTCGTCGCAATACGGCGTAACGAAGCGTCGAGTCGCTTACGCAATGCGGCAGAGGAGTTGGCGGAGGGAATACCGCACATCTTCACGAAATCAATAAAAGGCAGGGTTACCGTATCACCCTGTGTAGGGTAACGGGAAAAAGACTGAATAATGCCGGCCCAGGTCTTAAAGTCATTATCCATATCCAGTCTGGCACCGGTGATGGTAATCTTTTCATAGCCTTCCGCTTTAACCAGAGAGAGGTTTTTAAGCTCTTTGGTGGCGTCGGTTGAAGCCATAGCACCAGAAATGCCCCGCGCTGTGGATTTAAGCGTGGGAACAAAGAGTCCCAGACGCATTAAGGCCACGGGCTGAACGGTATTATTTTTGTTGGGATGAAGCTGAATAACTTCACCACTGTTTTTGGTCACAGACAGAAAAGGCTCTAGTAACGCTTTGTTTTCACTATCTTTATCTGCCATTGGATAAGATCTTCATTCTGTGGATAAAAAGGATCGTTTTCTGATTACAGTGAACATTAGCACTGATTATAGTGAACATTCTACTGTGTATAGTGAATA